>JBATTI010000470.1:0-3533 GCA_049670445.1 Albidovulum sp.
GCCAAAACCGTCACCGCATCGGCCACACCAAGCGAATGGCTGCGCCCGCGCCAGCCACTGGTGGCCACGCCGCCGACCCCGCTTTTGGCCGCAAGCGTGATGATCCCGGCATGCTGGCCTTTGCGCACATAATCTGAAACTCCCAGCAAAAACCGCTGATCGCCGCGCAAATGCACGGCAATATCGCCACCGTTATTAACAATCGCCCGGTCAAGATCATCCGCCTCAAGCATGGCCGCCAAAATATGGTCCGCAACCGCACCCGCAACCGCCGCCATCGGGGTCACGAAACAGTCAAACCCCGTGGCCGCAGCCTGCATCCGCCGCGCCACTGGCCCCACCGGCACATAGGGCACAGACCCGACCGGCGCACGCAAAAAGCCAAGCTCTTGCACCAGATCAGCCAAGACCGGTTCAAACACCGCAACCGCGCGGTCGTAGGCGGCCCTCACAGCGCGATCTTCGCCCTCGGCCCGCACCACCAGATCAATCGGCCCATGCAAAAGCTGCAATCCCCGCCCCGCACCCAAATGCTGCACAAGAGGGCCTTGAGCTGTGGGTTTTGTCACCGCCAAAGTCACATCTGCACCTCCCAGTTACACCACCGCGATCGCGCGGCCGCCTTAGCGAAGGCCGTCACTGCCAATCACATCTTGCGCCGCAAGCCCGCCAACGCGGGCATGGATCCGACCCCCGGTTGTCATGACCAGCGCCAAAAGCATCTCATCCGCGCGCGGCGCATCGGGGCACCTGACCTCCATAGAATCGAAATGGCTGCGCACGTAGGACGCGTTGATATGGGTGATCGGCACATCAAGCCCCGCGCCGACCCCTGCGACTTTCTTCGCCGAAGGCACAATTGCACGCGCATCGCCCAGCGCCTCTCGCATCGCATAGCCCCCGGGCACGTGCCACAAGGCCCCATGCTCCAACTCGCCGTCGGATCCAACGATGGCGCCCTTGCCATAGCCCTCGATCTGTCCAGGGCCACAAAGCGCCGCGATAAGATCTTGCGCCATTTTTAGGCCTAAGGGCTTCAGCTTTTCCATAAACCACGCAATATCAGCGACATACCGCCCTGCGAACGGATTGCGAATAACACAACGCGCCGCCGCCCGCCGCGCCGGAGCGGCCACAACCGGGCCTCCTTCGTGGAAGATTTCCTCCACCAGCAACAGCTGCTTTCTTACCAAAACAACGTCTTCCAATAGCATTCCCCGAATAGCGGCGAACATGACGCTCGACTCATGCAATTTTCGTTAGTATACGAATAAATAAATATTCTAGGCAAGTCGTAAGATCATATCATTGCGCCGCTAGGCCTAGCATTTTCCAGCAGCTTCCGGCAATAAGCTAACGTAACGTAAACATTTGGGGTGGCACCGCGTGTCGGACGATCAAGATCAAGAATATAACCTGGAGGATCAGGTCGGCTTCAAACTGCGTTTGGCCAATCAGCGGCACCTGGAAATTTTCGCCCGCATGATGCCCGACGTGACATCTACCCAATTCGCGGTTCTGGCCAAGCTGTCGGCATCCGGCCCCCTGTCTCAAAACCACCTTGGCAGGCTTGTTGGCATGGACGCCGCGACAACCAAGGGCGTAGTCGAACGGTTGCGCAAGAAAGACCTTGTTGCGATCACCGCGTCGACCACGGATGGGCGCAGGCTTAACATTTCCTTGACTCAGGCAGGCCGGGATTTCGCCGCCCATGCCACGAATATTGCGCTCGATATCTCTCGCCTTACTTGCGAAAAGCTGACACCGCGCGAGCAGCGAAAACTGCTTGAGCTGCTTGATAAACTCTGAGCAATTTTTAGCATTACCTTTGGTGATCCATGCCGCAGCAGCACCCGCGCGGCATATCTGACGTTGTCCCCTACCCGCGCAGGACGATGGTCCGAAACATGGCCCGACTGACGTCCGAGGCTATCCCACCCCCAATATGACAGTTTTGTAACAGCATTAACCATTGGCGCAATTTGTATGCGCATCAAGGAGTAGAAATGTCTGTGCCCGTTTTCGCCGACCCAATAGCAGAGCTTGCCATACGCGCCGCGATCAATGCGGCTGCCATGGTCTTGCTGATCTTTGCAATGTACTACCGGCGCTACCGCGACAAGGCGCTGGCCACCGCCGCATCTATGTTCAACATCTTTGCCTTTGCGGTCCTGACCATCCTTTCAAGCGTCGAATTCAGCATCTCGGCGGGTTTCGGGTTGTTCGCCATCCTCGCGCTGTTCAGCCTGCGCTCTGAACAGATAGACAAGGTTGAGATCGCCTATTTCTTCGGATCCATCGCGATCGCCGTGATCTGTTCGATACGCGGAACAGATTTAAGCGTCGTCGCCCTGATCACCACATTCATCGTCATGGGCGCTTGGATCCTCGATCACCCGCGGATCCTGAAATCCGTGAACGGCGCCAAGCTGACGCTCGATTCCATTGATCCGGAGGTCTTGTCAAATACGACGAAAATGCTGGCGGACCTCTCGGCGCGCTTAGGGGTCGAGGTCATGACATTCCAGATCATAGAGCTGAATTACGTCAATGATCTGGCCCGCCTCAACGTCTATTACCGCACGAAGGAGGGCCGGACATGAGACCGATCAACAACGCATCGGAATTTGGCTGGCTTGAACGCGGCTTTGAACCCATCTCGCTGGATGTGCTGAACAGCAAGGCGGAAATGCTATCCCGGATCGATAATAAATACGTGATTGATCGCCAGGCACTGCAAGCAATATTACCCGCGCTTGCACGCGATTTTGACATTCTCGAAATCGAGAATTGTCGCGCCTTCGTCTATGAAACCAGCTATTTCGACGACCGCAACCACAGCGCCTATTATGAACACCATCAGGGCTTGCGAAAGGGTTTCAAGGTCCGTGTGCGCCACTACACCGACACCGATGCCTGCTTCTTGGAGGTCAAGGTGAAAGGCAAGCGCGGCAGGACGCTCAAGTTTCGTCAGCCCTATGAGGTGGCGATGATGCAAGAGCTTGACCAACAGGCACGCAGCTTTGCGCGCGACACCTACGCACAGCACTACGGCAAGCCCTTCAACTACGATCTGCGGCAAGCACTGAACATTCGCTATAAGCGCACCACCCTGGCCGCAAAATCCGGCGGCGAACGCATGACGATCGACTCGGCAATGGAATTTCGCAACGCAGACAGATCATATTGCGCCTCGTCGGATGTGTTCATTGTCGAGACAAAATCCGCCCTTGGGCGCGGCATCGCAGACCTGCTCTTGCGCCGAGCGCATTCACGCCCGACCAAGAAATGCTCAAAATACTGCATCGGAATGGCGGTTTTGGGTGAAGTGAGCAGATGGAACCGTTTCATGCCCACAATGCGCCTCTTGCAGATGGTCAACGGCAATAAACTGATCGGCTCTGTGCCGCACCGCCTGGCGGCATAGGCGGCCGCCCTGCCCTGACTTTAGTCCGATAATCACACCGACTTTCGATCAAAAAAGCCGGGCACAAAGACGATACCGGCAATCAAGCAAGCGCCCGATAATCGCA
>JBATTI010000471.1:0-3751 GCA_049670445.1 Albidovulum sp.
TCCCGCAAATGCGCGGCCCCTTCAGGGGTTGCAGGGGCCGCATTTGCGGCAGAGGCCGAGATAAGCAGTAAAGCTGCAAGGCTGGTGCGCAAAAACACGGTGCCGAATTCCTTCGTCTGAATTGGATCGCGCCTGTAAGGCGGCAACTGCCAGTCAACACAGATTTTCAGGAAAATTCAACCGCAGGTATGCCCTTAGTTAGCAACTGCCCAAGTCGTTCCGGGCGCCCCTGTCGTTCCTTGCGCCCTAGTGGGTCCAGGCGCCTTTACGATCGGTCGCGAAGTTTTCGCCGTAGCCGCGCGCGCGGATGTTTTGTTTGCGGGCATGGGGGTCGATCACCGTCACCTCTATGCCCTTTTGCGCGGCATATGCTTCGGCTGCCTCGCGGCTGTCGAAACGCAGTCGGACCTGCGTTTGGGTGTCGCCTGAACTGGTCCAGCCCATCAACGGATCAACCTCGCGCCCGCTGGCCTGGGCGAATTCCAGCACCCATTGGCGGGTTTTGGCGGTGCCTGACTGCATGGCGGTCTTGGCTGGCTGATAAATACGCGCGCGCATGGGCGAACTCCTTCGTCGATGCCCCCTTATCGAAAAACTTGGACGTCTGCGCAAGAGCGGAGTGTATCGGTTTGGAATGATCCCGCATCAGGCCAGCGGTGCATCCACCGTGCGCGTCAACGCCGCCAATACCGCACGCGCGGCGCGCTCGGTGCCGGGTTGCGCCTGCATTGCCTTTGAAACCCCGCTTAGCCGGCCGCGCATTGCATCATCTTGCAAAAGCCCAAGGACCGCATCGTAAAGCCGCTGCGCGCCCCAGTCGCGGCGATCCAGGCGCTTGCCCAATCCTGTTGCCTCGGCGCGTTGGGCATTGTCGTGGCCATCCCAGCAGTAAGGCATCACCAACGACGGAACCCCGTGGTAAAGTGCTTCGCAAAAACTGTTGTTGCCGCCATGGTGGATGAAGACGTCTGACCGCGCCACGACAGATGGCTGGGGGAACCAACTGCCCAAAGACACATTGTCGGGCACATGCCGGTAGGCCTCCAAGAACCCGCCGACATTGATCAGGAACCGCGCCGGAACCGAGGCGAACACATCAATCATCCGGGCGATAAGCGGCGTGTCTATCGCGCCAAGGGAACCAAAGCTCATATAGACCAGCGGCTCATGGCTGACGCGCATTTGCGGCGGCGCGAAATGGCCTTCGGCGCGCACGCACCCTTCCAAGAAGACATAGCGATCTTCGGGCAAGGGCAAGGCGCGCTGATAGCGGATCGCAGAGGGCGCCAGCATCAGGTTCAGCGTGGGCGAGGCTTCCAGAAATGAGCCGGCGGGCAAAGGTGGCAACCCGTGGGTCTTTCGAAATTCATTATAGCGCCGGTGCGGGGCGGCGGTTTGTTTCAGATAGGCCGCCTTGAACCGATTGCAGGCCTTGGCATCCTCGGGCGGCAGGCCAGACAGATAGGGCGGCACATTTGGGTCGGGAATTTCTGTTTCGGTGCAGGAAACGACACGAACCCAAGGGCATCCGGCATTGGCGATGGCCGGGAACATGATCACGTTATCGAGCAGGATCATATCAGGCTTGATCCGTTCCAGAACCGCGCGCAGCCCTTCGTCGGCCGCCTCGGCGGTGCTGACGATGGCATCCCATGTGGGGGCGACATAGGTCGGCAACTGATCAAAGGGGGTCAGGTTGAAATGCGGCAGATGGGTTGTGATGAAGCTTTGCCAATAATCCTCGATCGATTGCGCACTGTTTTGCGGGCCTGCGGGCAGGTGATATTCCTTGAACCCGTATTCGTTGAAGACCCCGGTAAATCCCGGATGGCAGATGAACACCGCGGTTGCGCCAAGCCGACGCAATTCTTGTGCTATGCCCACGCAGTTGAGGGCGGCCCCAAAACTGGCCTCGGGGAAAAGTGCCACGGTTGGGCCAAGGGTCATGCGCGCGGGCCTCTGACAAGCGGCGGGATGCCGCGATTTGCGGCCTCTGGCCTGCGGATACGAGAGCGACGAAGATGCAAGACCATCTGGTCAGCGGCCAGGTCGAACTGATTGCGTTCCAGACTGTCCAAAATCTCTTGATGCTCTTGCAAGGATTGTTTGAGCCGGAATTCCGCGATGGCAGTCTCTTTTTGCGTTGCACTGCGCAATTTGTGATGGGCCAGCAAAGCGCCGCGCACAAAGCGGTTGCCAGAGCATTCGGCGATCAGGGTGTGAAACTCTGTATCAAGCCTGCGGAACCCCGCAGCCGTCATCCGCCCGCCGGTCATTTGCAGGACCTCATCCATCTGACTGCGCAACACGGCCACGCGCTTGGCGTCAAGGGCGAAACCGGGCGCAAGGATGGCCTGCGGTTCCAGCAACAGCCGCATCGCAAAACTTTCATCAATAGCGCGCGGCGAATCAAGCATGGGCTGAAATGCCCAGGCGCGGCCGGGCAGTTGCGTAACCAAACCATCATTTGACAGTATTTTTAGCGCATTAAGTACCACGTTGCGCGATACTTCATAGCGCCGCACCAGGGCGCTGACGGACTGCACATCACCGATCCGACGCTCACCCCGGTCCGCCAAAATCCGGCTTGCAAGCGATCCTTCAAGCTCTTGCAGCCGCCTTGCCGCCACGGCAAAGCCTTCGGCTGCCTCAACCGCCAAAATATAACCGCCCTCGTCACGGCGCTCAATAATATCATTATCTTCCAGCAGCTTGAATGCAGATCGAATGGGGGTGCGCGATACATTGCAAGCCTGTGAGAAGGCGAATTCCGGCAGATGGTCGCCACGCTTCATGCCGCGCTCCAACGCCAGATGCAAGATCTGCTGCGCAAGGCTCAGATGGCTTTGGCGGGTGTTGCGGCGCGGGTCACTCATCTCAAAATCCGGTCCGTCCTGTCGTGCATCGACCAAGATCGACGAAAGAACAGCAAATACAAATTGACGTATTTTTTTGATAAACAATACTGTCTTTAGCAACGGCCAGCAAGAGCCGTGCCACCAAAACGCATCGCCTGTTTCCACATGGCGATGGTCCAACAGTTAAAATGGAGGTTCGATATGTTCCGAAATAAAGCGGCTGTCGCGGCGATGCTCAGCGCGGGTCTGGCATGTGGCGCGACGGCGATTTTCGCGGAAGACTTGGTTGTTTCAAACTGGGATGGTTACATGGCGCCCGACGCAATCGACGCCTTCAACACCGCCAGCGGCAATACCGCAGAGCTGGTTTTGCATGCCACCAATGAAGAGATTATGGGCAAGCTGATCGCCTCTCAAGGCAAAGGCTATGATGTGGTTTTCGTGTCTTCGCCCTTTGCCGAGGTCTTGCACAACCTTGGTCTGGCCGAAGATCTGGATCACGCGAAACTGCCCAATATCGGCAATCTTTATGCCGAAGCCGCTGCCTTGCAGCATGATCCGGGCAATATGTTTTCAGTGCCCTATGCCTGGGGCACAACCGGGCTTTGCTACCGCTCTGACCTTCTGGCCGAAGCGCCCGACAGCTGGATGGATCTGCTTGCCCCAAGTGAGGCCGTCAGCGGCAAGACCACCATGCTTGCGACAGATCGCTGGTTGCTGGCCGCCGGGCAGTTGGCCAAAGGCTATTCGGTCAATGAAACCGATCAGGCCAAACTTGACGAAGTTCGCGACCTGTTGATTTCGGCCAAGAAGACCCTTCTGGCCTATGACGATACCACTTTCTACGCCAAGCTGGTCTCGGGCGAGGCGGAACTGGTGCAGGCCTGGGATGG
>JBATTI010000472.1:0-6959 GCA_049670445.1 Albidovulum sp.
CACGGTTGAGGCCGCCCCCGGATCGGTCAGCCAGGTGCGTGCCTCGGCGCATGAGCTGGTCACATTCGCCAAAAAACGCGGCACGGCTGTGGTTCTGGTCGGCCATGTGACCAAAGATGGCCAGATCGCCGGGCCGCGCGTGGTGGAACATATGGTCGATTGCGTGATGTATTTCGAGGGCGAGCGCGGGCATCAGTTTCGCATCTTGCGCACCGTCAAGAACCGCTTTGGCCCGGCGGATGAGATCGGGGTGTTTGAGATGACCGGCGCCGGGCTGGCCGAGGTGCTTAACCCCTCGGCGCTGTTTTTGTCCGAACGCGGGCAGGCCAGCCCCGGATCCGCAGTTTTCGCGGGGATTGAAGGCACCAGACCGGTCTTGACCGAAATTCAGGCGCTGGTCGCCCCTTCACCGCTCGGGACGCCGCGCCGCACGGTGGTCGGGCTTGATAGCGGGCGTCTTTCAACCATTCTGGCGGTCCTGGAGGCCAGATGCGGGATCCCCTTCACCGGGCTTGATGTCTTCTTGAATGTCGCAGGCGGCATGCGTGTCTCGGAACCAGCAGCCGATTTGGCGGTGGCGGCCGCACTTTTATCGGCGCGCGAAGATGTGGCATTACCGCCAGATATGGTGGTTTTTGGCGAAATAAGTCTGTCAGGAGCGCTTCGACCAGTGTCGCAGACCGAAAACAGGTTGAAAGAAGCGCAAAAACTTGGTTTCTCACAAGCAGTCACCGCCGAGCGGACAAAATCGGATGGTGGCGAGGGCATGCAGCTTATCAAGATGCCCGATTTGGTTACTTTTGTCGGCGAATTGTTCGCGGCAGGCTGATCGCAAGGAGCGAGAAGATGGAAGGTTTCACTCTTGTCGACGCCGGCGTTGTGGTCGTCGTGCTGCTGTCGGCGATCCTTGCCTATAGCCGTGGCTTCGTGCGCGAGGTTTTCGCAATCTTGGGCTGGGTTGCCGCCGCCGCGCTTGCCTTTACCTTTGCAAAACAGGCCGAACCGCTGATCAAACAGATCCCGGTCTTGGACAAATTCCTTGGCACAAGTTGCGAATTGTCAATTATTGCGGCTTTCGCGGTGGTCTTCGCAGGATCGCTGATACTTGTGTCGATCATCACGCCGCTGTTCGCCTCGGTCATTCAGCGCTCGGCCCTGTCGGGGATTGATCAAGGGCTTGGCTTCCTGTTCGGCGTGGCACGTGGCATCCTGCTGATTGCCGTGGCTTTCGTGCTTTTTTCCCGTCTGGTGACGCCGAACTCGGTGCCAATGGTCGATAATTCGCGCGCCGCAGAGGTTTTCGCATCATTCCAGTCAAAGCTGAACGATCAGATGCCCGAAGATGCGCCGGGCTGGGTTGCTGCACGCTATAACGAATTGGTGGGCGAATGCGGCGCGCCAACAAGTGTTACCCCCCAAGAACCGGCGGCTGTTGAAGGCGAAAATGCGACGGGTGCCAAGACCGTAACGCCCTGATAGCGTTTTCTTGGCGCGAAATAGGTGACAGAGGCGTGACAGTGCATCCCGAAGGGATTAAAGGGAAGCACACCCCATGAGCCCCGGATTCGGAGAGCCCGCCTGATGCGTCCATTCATTTCGCACCCTTTCGACGATGACAAGCTTAAGGAGGAATGCGGGATATTTGGCGTGATCGGCGTCGCTGATGCTGCCAATTTCGCAGCCCTTGGCCTGCATGCCCTGCAACACCGTGGACAAGAGGCAGGCGGCATCGTCACCCATGACCCGGTCGAAGGTTTCAATTCGGTGCGCCGGTTTGGCTATGTGCGCGACAATTTCACCAAGGCCGATGTGATGGAAACCCTGCCCGGCCCCTTGGCAATTGGCCATGTGCGTTATTCCACCGCCGGATCCAAAGGCAATACCGCCATCCGCGATGTGCAGCCCTTCTTTGGTGAATTTGCCATGGGTGGGGCTGCGATTGCGCATAACGGCAATATCACCAATGCCGCCTCTTTGCGCAAAGACCTGATTGAACGCGGGGCGATCTTTCAGTCATCGTCAGATTCGGAATGCATCATTCACCTTATGGCGCGTTCGATCCAAAAGAACATTCCCGAGCGGATGAAGGATGCCTTGCGCGCGGTCGAAGGCGCGTTTTCAGTGATCGCCATGACCCGCACCAAGCTGATCGGTGTGCGCGACGCCCTGGGCGTGCGGCCACTGGTCCTGGGCAAGATCGGCGATGATGGCTATGCCTTGTCGTCCGAGACCTGCGGGCTTGATATCATCGGTGCGGAATTCCTGCGCGAGATTGAGCCGGGCGAGATGGTTGTGATCAGCAATGGCAAGGTCGAAAGCACCCGACCTTTCGGCGCTGCAAAATCGCGGTTCTGCATCTTTGAACATGTCTATTTCAGCCGCCCGGATTCGATCCTTGGCGGGCGCTCGGTCTATGAAAACCGCCGCCAGATCGGGGTGGAACTGGCCCGCGAGGCACCGGTTGATGCGGATCTGGTTTGCCCGGTTCCCGATAGTGGCACGCCCGCGGCGATCGGCTATAGCCAAGAAAGCGGCATCCCATACGCCATGGGGATTATCCGCAATCAATATATGGGCCGGACCTTCATTGAGCCGACCGAACAGATCCGCAATATGGGTGTGCGCCTGAAGCTGAATGTCAACCGCGCGTTGGTTAAGGGCAAGCGGGTGATCTTGGTTGACGATTCGGTGGTGCGCGGCACCACCAGCCGCAAGATCAAGGACATGATTTTGGATGCGGGTGCCGCCGAAGTGCATTTCCGTATCGCTTCGCCGCCAACAGCCTGGCCGTGTTTTTACGGGGTCGATACACCCGAACGCTCAAAGCTTCTGGCCGCGACGATGAGTGAAGAGGAAATGCGGGATTGGATCGGGGTGGATAGCCTGAAGTTCATCTCACTCGACGGGCTTTATCGTGCCGTGGGCGAGGTGAATGGCCGCGATCCCAAGGCGCCAAGCTATTGTGATGCCTGTTTCTCCGGCCAATATCCGGTTGCCCCCGCCGATCAGCTGGCCCGCGGCTTTGAGATGAAGGCGGCTGAATAGACGGCCCGCTTTGAGGTGTTTCGACTTTAGCCTGAAGCACCTGATGCTGCCGGAGATGAAATATTTCAGCGCGTGCGGTGAGGCTTGATCCGTCAAGGTGTGTCGAAACGCGTTAGGCAAAAGACGTAATCCAATTGAAAACGCCGCCCCGATGGGCGGCGTTTGAGCCTTTCCTAGATCGGCAGATCCCAAGCGGCCCTTCAGCCGCGCAGCCGTTCGGCGATTGCAAAAGGTTTGGTTTGAAAGAAGGCGCAGAAATATGGTTGCAAGCACTGCCGCGCACATGCGAAATCCAGCGGCATGAATAAAGACACATCCCCCACCCGCCCGCTTGCCCTTGTCACCGGCGCTTCGCGCGGCCTTGGCTTTGCCATAGCCGCAAGGCTTGCCTGCGAAGGCTGGCATGTGCTGGCCGTGGCGCGCACCGGCGGCGGGCTTGAAGAGCTGGACGATTTGATCAAGGCAAAGGGCGGGGCCGCCACCTTGGCCCCGCTTGATATCACCGATGATGGCGCCATGGCGCATCTGGCAGCGTCAATCGATGCACGTTGGGGGGGGCTTGGGCTTTGGGTCCATACGGCGATTCACGCAGCCCCGCTGGCCCCGGCAGGCCACCTCGACATGAAGGATTTCGACAAATCCATGGCCTGCAACCTGCGGGCCACAGCCACGCTCATTCCGCTTTTGGAACCGCTCTTGCGCAAGCAAGGCGGCACCGCTCTTTTCCTTGACGATCCGGCGGGCGGGCAAAAGTTCTTTGGCGCATATGGTGCCACCAAGGCCGCGCAAATTGCCCTGGCCCGCAGCTGGCAGGCCGAATGCGCCAAGATCGGGCCACGCGTGCTTATTGAAACCCCGGCCCCGATGCCAACCGCCACCCGCGCGCGCTTTCATCCGGGCGAAGATCGCAGCCCCCTTGCCGCCCCCGAAACCGAAGCTGCACGCCTGATCGGCCTTTTGTAAGCCCCACTTGGGCAAGGCCCTGGCCTTGCCCAGGCCCCGGTGAAGGCCAGGGCGGGTGGGTGGGGCCTGAGCCGGGGCCTTTTGCCGATGGACGATGCGCCTTTACCAAAGGGTCGGTTCCCTCTAAATCAGTCCTATAGGATAAGGGGACTGCATGCGGATCTTGATTACCAATGACGATGGCATCAACGCCCCTGGGCTTGAGGTTCTGACCGAGATCGCCCATGAAATCGCCGGGCCAGAAGGCGAGGTCTGGACCGTCGCACCGGCGTTCGAACAATCCGGCGTCGGCCATTGCATCAGCTACACCCACCCGATGATGATCGCCAAGCTTGAAGAGCGCCGTTTTGCCGCCGAAGGCAGCCCGGCAGATTGTGTGCTTGCGGGGCTTTACGATGTGATGACCGGGGCCCGCCCCGATCTGGTTCTTTCCGGCGTTAACCGCGGCAATAACGCGGCGGAAAACACGCTTTATTCCGGAACCATCGGTGGTGCGATGGAAGCCGCCTTGCAAGGCTTGCCCGCGATTGCGCTTTCGCAGTTCATGGGCCCTGAAACCCAGGAACTGGAAGATCCGTTTGAAGCGGCCCGTGTGCATGGTGCAAAGCTTGTTCGCGACCTTCTTGAAAAGGGGCTTTGGGATCAAAATGACTACCGGATCTTCTATAATGTCAATTTCCCGCCGCTGCCGGCAAATGCGGTCAAAGGCACCAAAGTGGCCGCCCAAGGCTACCGCAAGGATACATTCTTCGGGGTCGAGCCGCATCAATCGCCTTCGGGGCGTAAATTCTTGTGGATCAAGGGCGGCCCACAGCATCATCCAACCGCCCCCGGCACCGATGTTGCCGTCAATCTTGAAGGCTATATCTCTGTGACGCCGATGCGGGCCGATCTGACCGCACATGGCGATCTGGCGGAATTGGCCAAGCGGCTGGAATGATGGAACAGGCCGAACAAAAGATGCGGTTCTTGTATTCCTTACGCTCAAAAGGCGTGACCGACACGCGGGTCTTGAACGCGATGGAGGCGATTGACCGTGGCCTTTTCGTACGCGGCCTTTTCGCCGAACGCGCCTATGAAGACATGCCCTTGCCCATTGCCTGCGGGCAGACCATCAGCCAGCCCTCTGTTGTGGCGCTCATGACCCAGGCCCTGGACGTCAGCCCTCGCGACAAGGTGTTGGAGGTGGGCACCGGATCGGGCTATCAAGCCGCAATCCTGAGCCAGCTTGCACGCCGGGTCTATTCGGTTGACCGCCACCGCCGCCTTGTTCGCGAAGCCGAAGCCATCTTCAAGGCCCTGGATCTGGGCAATATCACCGCATTCGCAGGCGACGGCAGCCACGGCCTGCCCGACCATGGCCCGTTTGACCGCATAATTGTGACCGCCGCCGCCGAAGACCCGCCCGGCCCCCTATTGGCGCAGCTTCGTATTGGCGGTATCATGGTCTTGCCGGTGGGGCAGTCAGACACGGTACAAAGCCTGATCAAGGTCACGCGCCTTGAACAAGGTTTCGATTACGAAGAAATGCGGCCCGTGCGTTTTGTGCCACTGATCGAAGGACTTGCACAAGACTGACATGAGCTTTGCTTAATAAAAGCGTGTCGCGTAACATTAATGAAGGCCCCCCGAGAATGGGCCACAGGGCGAGGATCCGAGCAATGACAAATAAAACCACAAAGACATTCATGCGGCTGGCCTTTTTGGGCACAGCCATTGCGACATTGACGGCCTGTGAACAGGGCGGCGGGCTGGACTTTGATCTGCGCAATTTCGGTCAAGGCGGGTTTTCAACCTCTGCGGCCGCGCGCAATGCCTCCTCCAGCCGGCCCGAGGCCGATGCGCGCGGTATCATCTCTTATCCGGGCTATCAGGTCGCCGTCGCGCGCCGGGGCGATACGGTTGAAAGTGTTGCGGCCCGCGTTGGCCTGCCCGCCGCAGAGCTGGCCAGCTACAACGCCGTGCAGCCCGGCGCTCCCTTGCGCCAAAATGAGGTTCTGGCCCTGCCACGCAGGGTCGCCGAACCCGGTGCCGTGGCAGGCATCAATGCGGGCGGCGCAAATTCGGGTGCCATCGACGTCACCACCATCGCCTCTGGCGCCATTGACCGCGCCGAGGCGGGCAATCCGCCAAGCGCCGCTGGCAGCACGGCGACACCCGCCGCCGCCAAACCCATCACCGCACCCGCAGGGCCGGAGCCGACCCGCCATAAGGTTGTGCGCGGCGAAACAGCTTATTCAATCGCGCGCAGTTACGATGTGAATGTGCGCGCATTGGCCGACTGGAACGGCCTTGGCAACGATCTTGCGGTGCGCGAAGGTCAAATCCTGCTGATCCCGGTTTCGGCGGGCCGCGCTTCGGTGCAAGAAACGGTGACGGCACCGGGCGAAGGCTCCCCCACACCCACACCGCCTTCAGCGGCAAAACCACTGCCCGCCGAAACACCCGCAGCCGCATCCGAGCCGGTCAAGACACCCCCTGCCCCGGACCTTGGAACCACGTCATCCTCAAAACTGTCGATGCCGGTGAATGGCAAGATCATTCGCGGCTACCAAAAGGGCAAATATGAGGGCATCGACATTGCCGCCGCCGCCGGTGCGCCGGTGGGCGCTGCCGGTGACGGTGTGATTGCGGCCATCACCAAAGACACCAAACAGGTGCCGATCATCGTGATCCGCCACGGCGACCCCAAAGACAAGAAGGCGCTTTTGACGGTTTATGCCAATGTCGACAAGATAACCGTGAAGAAGGGGGACAAGGTCAAGCGCGGCCAACCGATTGCAGCCGTGCGCGCATCAGACCCGGCATTCATGCATTTCGAGGTACGTCTTGGCGTCGAAAGCACCGATCCGATGTCTTATCTGACGCAGTAACACCGGATCATTTGGTGTCTCGCTTTAGCCCGGCAAGGCCACAGGTGGTGTGCCTTGCGGGCGAAAGGCGTTGCGCGA
>JBATTI010000473.1:0-7387 GCA_049670445.1 Albidovulum sp.
GAACCGCGCTGAAATCCCGGAAAAACGCCGTATACTCGGAAAAACCCAAATGGCTCACGCTGAACATCAGCCGCGCATGGGCCGCGTCAAGCCGGTAGGTGCCTGCGGGCGGGTCGCTGGAAATCGGGCTTGAAGTCGCATCCTCGGCCCGGACCGGCAGGATTGCCAAAAGCGCAATTCCGATCGCGGCTGCCATTGCTTTTGGCCCGAATGTCATTGCGAAATCCTCCCCAAGGCGAAGCGTCTTTCGCACAGTGGGCCGATCGGCGGCCATTGGTCAATGCGCCTGCGCCCCCGCCCGATCACAATCGGCGGAGCGGCGCCACCCCCCTACCAGCGGATGCCAAACCGCAAGGCATCATAGATCCCCGCATGAATATTGCGCGCCGCCACCGCATCGCCGATCCGGTAAAGCCCGAAACTGCCCTGCGGGTTGACCACCGGCAAAATCGCCCCTTCGCCGATCAATGCCGTGTAATCCACCGCCCCCAGATTGCGGCTGAGCGGTTTGAGCGCCAGATAAAGATCCTCCATCGGCGCCGTGCCATGTTCGACCACCACCTGATCTACCAGCCGTTCCTCGCGCCAACCTTGGGCAAAATCCGACCCCAGCGTGGCGATCAACCGGTTGCCCTCGCGCCGCACCGCCATAAGCCTTGTGTTGATCGTGATCCTGGTTCCGGTTTCATGAAAGGCGCGCATATAGGGCACGTGGTTCATGCCGCCCATATCGGGGGCAAAGAACCGCTCTGGCGTGACCAGCTCCACCTTCGCACCGGTGCGCGCGGCAAGCTCTGCCGCCGTCATTCCGGCATGCGCGCCGCCATCATCATAGACCAGCACTTCGCCCGAAGGTTTCACTGCCCCCGAAATCACATCCCAACTGGAGATGGTAAGATCATCCCCCACCATTTGGGGGGGCTGCGGCAGACCGCCGGTGGCGATCACCACCATATCGGGTGCCAAGCCGGTAATATCATCGGCTTCGGCGAAGGTGTTATAGCGCAGCACCACGCCCAACCGCTCCAACTCGGCCAGACGCCAGTCGATGATGCCGATCAATTCCCGCCGCCGGGGGTTTTGCACCAAAAGGTTCACCTGCCCGCCAGCGCGGTCTGCTGCCTCCAGCACCGTCACCCGATGGCCGCGCTCGCCTGCCACCCGTGCGGCCTCAAGCCCTGCCGGGCCCGCGCCGACCACCACAACCCGCAGCGCCACTTCGGCGCGGGCAATGGCATGCGGCATCTTGGTTTCGCGGCCGGTGGCGGCATTATGGATGCAAAGCGCCTCGCCGCCCTCATAGATGCGGTCAAGGCAATATGTGGCCCCCACACATGGCCTGATCCGGTCTTCCGCCCCCGCCATCACCTTGGCCACGATATGAGGGTCGGCCAGATGCGCTCGGGTCATCCCCACCATATCCAGCTTGCCCGCCGCAATCGCGTGGCGCGCCGTGGCCACATCCGCGATTTTGGCCGCATGAAAGACCGGAAACTGCGTAAGGCCGCGCACCTCACCGGCGAAATCCAGATGCGGGGCGCTGGCCATGCCCGCGATCGGGATGACATTGGTCAAGGCGGCATCGGTTTCAATATGCCCGCGGATAAGGTTGAGAAAATCGATCTTGCCGCTCGCCGCCATCTTTTGCGCAATCTCAACCCCTTCGGCGCGGCTTAAACCTTTATCCCAATCTTCATCCGCAACCATGCGGATACCAAGGATAAAATCTGCGCCCACCTCGGCGCGCACCGCATCCACGACCTGATTGGTGAACCGCAGGCGGTTCTCAAGACTGCCGCCCCATTGGTCTTGCCGCTGGTTGGTCGCGGGCGACCAAAAGGCGTCCATCAGATGCCCGTAAGCCTCAAATTCGACGCCATCCAGCCCAGCCGCCTGCATCCGCGCCGCCGCCGTCGCGTAATCGCGGATGATGCGCGCAATGTCCCAATCCTCGGCGGTTTTCGGAAATGCGCGGTGGGCGGCCTCACGCACCGGGCTGGCCGATAATACCGGCAGCCAATCGGCCTTGTTCCATCCGGTCCGGCGGCCCAGATGGGTCAGCTGGATCATCACCGCCGCCCCATGGTCATGCACATCATCGGCCAAAGCCTTAAGGTAGGGGACAATCTCATCCTTATAGGCATGCAGATTGCCAAAGGCCGCCGGGCTGTCAGAAGACACCAGCGCGGACCCCGCCGTCATCGTCAGCGCAATGCCGCCCTTGGCCTTTTCGCGGTGATAAAGCCGGTAGCGTTCCTTAGGCATTCCGTCTTCGGCATAAGACGGCTCATGCGCGGTCGACATCACCCGGTTCTTCAAGGTCAGATGCTTTAGGCGGTAAGGCTGCAACAACGGATCTTGCGACATCGGGTGGTCTCCTTTTGTGCAATCCTTGCGCAGCGGCGCAAAAGCCTCTGGTCAAATCGCGTCAAGAAATGTTGACTGAGCGGCAATCCGGGCGGCAATCCGGGCGGCAATCAGGAGCGCCACCTTGTCACTTATCACAAAGCTGCAAAGCCTTCTTGGCCCCGCCCATGTTCTGACCGGCACCGACATGGCCGCCTACAGCCGCGACTGGATGGGCGCATATGCCTGGACCCCGCTAGCCGTCGTGCGCCCCGCCGACCGGGACGAGGTGGCGGCCGTGGTAAAACTGGCCGCATCCGCCGGCGTGGCGATTGTCCCAAGTGCCGGGCGCACCAATGTCACCGGGGCCAGCACCGGCGAAGGCGCGCTTATGGTCTCGGTCGAACGGCTGAACCGCATCCGCGCGGTCAAACCCCAATCGCGCCTTGCCGTGGTCGAGGCAGGGGTGATCCTGTCCAGCCTGCATGAGGCCGCCGAGGCGCATGGGCTTTACTTCCCTTTGTGGTTCGGCGCGCGCGGCTCGGCGATGATCGGCGGGGTTCTGGCTACCAATGCAGGCGGATCAAACGTGCTGCGCTACGGCTCCACCCGGGGGCTTTGCCTTGGGCTGGAGGTGGTGCTGGCCGATGGCCGCATCATGGATCTGATGAGCGAGCTGCATAAGGACAACTCGGGCTATGACCTCAAGGATCTGTTCATCGGGGCCGAAGGGACCTTGGGCATCATCACCGCCGCCGTGATGAAGCTGGTGCCAGCGCCGCGCGCCCATGCGACGGCCATGCTGGCCACCACATCGCTTGATGCGGCCTTGTTGCTGCTAAACCGTTTGCAAGAGGTCAGCGGCGGCCTTGTTGAGGCGTTTGAATTCATGCCCGACACCTATCAGAAACGTCTGGCCGAGGTGCGCCCCGACCTTGGCTTGCCGTTTGAGCGCGTCCATGAAGTGGCGATCTTGGTGGAACTGGGCGCCACCGCCCCGCGCGACGCCCTGCCCGGCCCTGACGGTGCCATCCCGCTGATGACCTTGATGGAAGAGACATTGGCCGAAATGATGGAAGAGGGCCTGATCATCGACGCGCATCTGGCCCGATCCGAAGCCCAGCGCGCTGCCATCTGGGAAGGGCGCGAGGCGGCCGCCGAGATTATGCTGGGGCTGGATCATTCGATTGATACCGATATCGCCGTGCCACTCGACAAGGTCGGCACCTTCCTTGAACGCGCCCTGGCGCAGCTCAAAGACCTTGACCCAAGCGCCATAACCCTGACCGTGGCCCATCTGGGCGACGGAAATCTGCATTACTCGGTTATTCCGACATCGGGCGATGCGGCGCTTAAACACCGGGTTGTCAGCGGCATTGAAGACATCGTCCAGGACCTGCGCGGCAGCTTTTCGGCGGAACATGGCATAGGCATCTCGAAACTGTCGTCCATGCAGCGCCGCAAAGAACCTGTGGCCCTCGATGTCATGCGAAAACTCAAGGCGGCCCTCGACCCCGCAGGCACCCTAAACCCCGGCAAGGTCATCCCGGACTGACAAGCGGGCTGGCCCCGGCCTGCGCTGGGGTCACCTAACCCGCAATCGCGCTCAGCACCCTGTCAAGCATCGCGTCGCAAGCGGCAAGTTGGGCCAGCTCTATATATTCATCGGCGATATGGCCCTGCGCCATTGATCCCGGCCCGCAAACCACGGTCGAGATCCCCGACGCATCGAAATGCCCAGCCTCGGTCCCGTAGGCGACCTTGATCAGCGGCGCATCGGGCAAGAGGGCCTGCATGAAGGTCGCAGCCTCGCTACCTTGCGCTGTGCCAAGGCCCGGATAGGCATTGGTCACCGCAACCTCAATTGCCGCTTGCGGATGGGCCGCGCGCAAGGGGGCCACCACGGCTGCGGCCAGATCCCTGATCGATTGTTCGATCATTGCAGGCGGTTGCCCGGCCAGATAGCGATATTCAAATTCAATCTCGGCACGGTCCGGCACGATGTTCAGCGCCGTCCCTCCCGACAGCCGCCCGACCTGCAGCGTTGCATAGCCCACATCGTAATCATCATCGCGCGCCCCGGTTGTGGCCAGATCGGCCTGAAGCCCGCGCAGACCGGCGATGAAATCCGTGGCCATATGCAACGCATTGAGATGCAGGGGCGCTTGCGCCGAATGGCCCGCGCGGCCATGGCAAAGGGCGCGCAACGCCACCTTGCCCTTATGCCCAAGCGCAATCTGCATCGACGTAGGTTCACCCACGATGCACAGGCGCGGCTTGCCGATGGTGCTTGCAAGATGCGGCAACATCTGGGGAATGCCGATACAGCCGACCTCCTCATCCCAAGAGATCGCGAATTTCAACGGCTCGGCCAGCACCGCCCCCTCTGCGCGGTCCGCCAGCGCCAGCATCGCGGCCAGGAAGCCCTTCATATCGGTGGCCCCGCGCCCGAAAAGGCGCGCGTCCTTGCGACGCATCACAAAGGCATCACCGCTCCAATCCTGCCCCGCCACCGGCACCACATCGCTATGGGCCGACAGCATCACACCGGGCCGCTCGGCGGGGCCGATCCGCGCGAAAAGCCCGGCCTTGGTGCCGCTTGCATCCTTCAGCCGATGCACCTCAAACCCGCGCGCCTCCAGATAGGCTTGCACAAAATCAATCAGCGCCAGATTGCTGTCACGGCTTATCGTCGGAAACGCGATCAGCCGCTCCAGCAAGGCCACAGTCATGCTCATCCCAAACCCCTAATCCAAAGCCAGTTCAGCAATCTCACGCCGGAACGGCAGCGCGTCACCAATATCGTCACCGTCCAGCTCGCGCGCATAGCGGTGGCCCGCATAGGTCGCCCAGGCAATCGGCCCCGGCGCCTCGGCATCGCCCATCCGCCGCACCGTTCTGATCCCTGCATCAGCCCAATCACCCTGCCGCGCCATAAGTGCCTGATAGACCGCATCATCGGGGCTGCGCGAGGCGACAATCACCACCGCATCCGCCGCAATCGCTGTTCGCGCATCGGTGTAACTGCAGTTGGTAACCACATGATCCGCCTTCACTTCCACCACACCCCGGTTCAAGACAATCTCAACCCCAAGCCCCGCCAGCCGCCGATGTACCGCCCCCTGTTCAAGGGTGAAATTCGTCCAGTCGGACACGAAGGCCGAGGGGGTAACAAACACCACCTCTGCCCCCTTGGCCACCAAAAGCTCGGCCAGAACGCTGGCCATGTAATAGTGATCGTCATCGTAAATCACCACCCGGCCTTTCGGCAATTTGCCCGCCATCAGATCATCGGGGGTAAAGACCGGCATCGCCGCATCCACAGTAAATGGCACCACATGCTGACGCGCCACGCCGTCACGCCGCCACAGCGCGCCGGTCGCGATCGCCACATGTTCAAAGCCAAATTCAAGGATCTGACCCGCCGTAAGACGGCTGTCGAAATAGGTCTCGACATTGCTGACCTGGCTCAGCTGATAGGTGCGGTAATCGCGCACCCGCCCCCAGGCCGAAAGCCCCGGCAACAGGCATTCACGCGCCACACGGCCCCCAAGCGCCCGGCCCGCTTCGGCCAAAGCCACGTCATAGCCCCGGCGGCTCAGCGCCCATGCGGCTTCAAGCCCCGCCGGGCCCGCACCCAGGATAAGCACATTCTGGCTTGGCCCTTTGGCATTCATCACCTCGGGGTGCCAGCCCTTGCGCCATTCTTCCATGAAGGTCGGGTTCTGCGTGCAGCGGCTGATCGACATGGTGGTGTCGCCCGTCACGCAGATATTGCAGCCGATACATTCGCGGATATCCTCGATCCGGCCTTCCTCGATCTTCCTTGGCAGGAACGGATCGGCGATCGAGGGGCGCGCACAACCGATGAAATCCAGGGTGCCGGATCTGACCATCCGCACCATCACCTCGGGGCTGGTGAACCGCCCGACGCCGACCACGGGTTTGTCGGTCAGTTCGCGGATGCCGCGCACCAGATCTTCCTGTGCGGCCTCCTCCTTGAAGCGCGAGGTGCCTGAACATTCCTCCCAAGCCCCCTGCGCCAAATCCCAGAGATCGGGCAGATCGCGGTTCATCTCGATGAAATCGCGCAGCTCCGCATTGGAAAAGCCCAGATCCCCGATGCTTTCATCCAGCGATACCCGCAAGGTGATCGCCATCGTATCGCCCACCGCATCGCGCATATCGGCGATCACTTCGCGCGCAAAGCGCGCACGGTTTTCCAGAGAGCCGCCATATTCATCGCTGCGCTGGTTGGTGGCGCGGCTCAAGAAATGCTGAAAGATCCCAAAGCCATGCGCGCCGTAAAGGCAAATCAGATCAAACCCGGCCGTTTTGGAACGTTTGGCCGCATTCACAAACCAGCGCCGCAGATCGACAATCTCGGACTTCATCAAGGCCCGCGCTTGCACAGGATCATTGGTAAAGGTGCGGATCGGCAAGGCGGATGGCGCCAGCGGCACCTCTTTGGAATATAGATTCGGGCCGTTGATCCCCGAATAGGCCAGCTGAATTCCGGCAAGCCCACCATGGCTTTTCATCTTCTCGGACATCTTGCGCAACTGCGGGATGTCTTTATCTTCCCAAAGCCGCAACTCGATGAAGGGGGTGATTTCAGAGCTGTGATGCATCTCGCATTGCTCTGTGAAAATCACGCCCCAGCCACCCTCGGCCTTGATGCCGCGCATCTCGGCGGCGGCCGAAGGGTCACGGTAGCCGCCCCCATTACAATGCGGCACCTGATAAAAGCGGTTCTTGGCAGTAAGCGGGCCGATCTTCACCGGCTCGAACAAGATGTCATACCGTGGATCGCGCAAAATCTTTCCTCCTTGCGGGCTCAGGCTTTGGGCCAGCATTGCCACTATCCGCCCATCTTCATGCCCGGCACGCTGTCGGCACTGATCAGCGCGCGGCAATGATCAACAAACGCCCGCACAGTCAGCACATTTTGTGCACCTTCCGCCATTGCCAGCCCCATCCGCAAGGGCTGCACCTCGCCAGCCAGTGGCACAAAGCACAGCTTCAGCCCATCAGGCGCAAG
>JBATTI010000474.1:0-4771 GCA_049670445.1 Albidovulum sp.
GTAAGCTTAGCCCGTCGATCACAACGCATTGCCCTTCAGCGGAAATATCGCAAAGCGTCAGACGCGTGACATTGCCGAGGTTTTCAATCTGCAAACGAAAATTTGGATCGACGGTTGATGTAAGCGCGGTCGCGCCAAGATCACCAAGCGCGGATGCTGTTTTGGCAAATTTAGGAAGTTTTGGCGTGATGTAGGCCACCAACTTGTCCCAGTCGGTTTCGTAATCGGCGACGGTCTGCAAAAGCGCGCGCGCGGACGGCGTTGCATCGACCAGATCACGATCCTCAAACAAGAAGACTGTAGGCTCAATCTCTGGCATCAGCGCGGTTGGGCTGGCATGTTTCTTGCGTCGAGCCTCGGCTAGAAAAGCCATGATCACCAAGGCGGCGAATGCTGATGCGAGAGAGGTGGCAAAGAAGGCGGTGGCCAGAATTATTGGCGTTAACATGGTGTTCCCGTTCTTGCGCAATGGCTAAATGGCCCCGGCTTCATGATTTGTCAGGACGGGTTAACAGCGCGTTAATGAAACGGGGCAATTTCGAGACAAAGGTGAAGTATCAGCGGCTGATAAGCTGATTTTGGCCCAATGTTAGGTTGCTGTCGGCCTGAATACGGTGGCGCGGCCAAGAAACCCTGATCATCGCGCCAGATTTCTGTGGCCGCTCATCTTCCGTCAAGAAGGGGTCGGAGGCGTTTGAAAACTGCAAAGTTGCGCCGGTTCTTTCGAGAAGGGTTTTGGCAATGAACAGCCCAAGCCCCATGCCCTCATATTCGCGGCGACCACTGGCAGCCGCGCTGGCCGGTGGCCGATGGCGCATGAACGGGTCACCGATGCGGCCCAAAAGATGGCTTGGAAAGCCGGGGCCGCTATCGACAATCAAGAAGCTTAAATCGGTGTCGGACCAATCAAGGTCGATCCAGACATCGCCCCGCGAAAAATCGACGGCATTTTGCACCAGATTGCGCAATCCGTGAATAACCTCGGGGCGCCGCCGGATGTTTGGCTGAGTGTCGATTCGATCTGTAGGAAGATGAATATGCAGCTTTGCGCCGCGGTTGCTGTGGGGTTCCGCCGCCTCTTCAACGACAGCGGCAAATGGCGCGGTGCGAAGATGCAGATCGTCTTTGCCAGCGCGTCCCATGGACCGTAAGATGTCGCGGCAGCGGTCGGCCTGATCGCGGATCAGTTCAGCATCTTCGCGCAAGAGCGGGCGATCTGCCAATTCGTCTGCCAATTCCGAGCTGGCCAGCTTTATTGTGGCTAAAGGTGTGCCAAGTTCATGCGCCGCCGCCGCCACGACGCCGGAAAGATCCGTAAGCTTTTGCGCGCGCGCCAATGCCATCTGCGTGGCAAGCAACCCCTCGCTCATCACTTGTAATTCACGCGTGACACGCCGGGCGTATAGCCCAAGAAACATGACCCCGATAACCAGCGCGAGCCAGAAGCCAAAGCCAAAGATTCGGGGAACTGCGATGATCGAGCCATCGGTCAGGCGTAAGGGCACATGGGCAACCGCAAGGATTGAGACAAGAACAAGCGTCAATGCGCCGATGATGGCGGTGGCGCGATCTTGCAAGGCGGTTGCTGCGATGGTCGCGGGCGCGAGGATCAGCAGGGCGAATGGGTTGTTAAGCCCACCGGTCAGGTACAAGAGCAAGGCAAGCTGACAGCTGTCAAAAATCAAGACGCCAAGGGCTTCCAGTTGCGAAAGGCGGCGATTTTCAGGGAAATAGAGACTGAAAACAAGATTGAGGATCGCCGAGAAGCCAATGACGGCCAGACAAGGCAAGGTGTCGATTGCAATGTCGAAGAACCGCCAGGCGATCAGGATAGCTGCACTTTGGCCAGCGATAGCCATCCAGCGCAGCAATACCAAAGTACGCAGTGGCACCCAGTTGCTTCGCGCGGCGCTGTCGCCTGAATCGGGGTGGTCATACTCCGTCATTGCGTGTCCTGTTGTCTCACCCGACTGGTAATGATTGATAGGTGCATATAGATCAATGCTGTCAGTTTCGCGGAAATGGGGAAAGATATGGCGCTTTCAACGCAAAGAATAGCTGTGGCAGCGACGTCCGCGCTGATTGTCGCAACGGTCGCGATCGTCGCATTGACCCGCAATTCCGGGCGGGATGTCTTTGCAGATTGCAGGGCCAGTGGCGTTATGGGTGGAACAAGCGCTATTGGCGGCGCATTTACCCTGACGGATGAAGATGGTCGGACGGTTACCGACAAGGACGTTTTGGCAAAGCCGTCCCTGGTCTATTTTGGCTATACGTTTTGCCCGGATGTTTGCCCGACCGATTTGGCCCGCAATGCCGAGGCAGTCGATGTGCTGGAAGAGCTTGGCTATGATGTCACCCCGGTTTTTATCTCGGTGGATCCGGGTCGCGATACTCCTGCGGTATTGAAGGAATGGACTGATTATTTGCATCCGCGGATGATTGGACTTACGGGCACCAACGAAGAACTCAAAGTTGCGGCCAGAGCATATAAGACCTTGTTTCAAGTACCAGATGCCCCGGAGGACGAGAATTATCTGGTCGACCATATGACCACAACTTATCTTATGCTTCCCGAAGTCGGATTTGCAGATTTTTTCGGCCATGACGACAGCGCTGATTTGGTCGCCGAAAGGGCGGCTTGTTATCTTGATAAAGCCGGATAGGCTGTTTGACCGCAGGGCCATGTCTGTCTAGAATCATTCCAGAACGGTAAAGGGGAACGCGCATGACGGATCTGGAACGTGCAGATCTTGGGCCAGACAGAACGCTTCTGCTGGTCGATGATGACGTGCCCTTTGTCAGCCGCCTTGCACGCGCCATGGAGAAGCGGGGATTTATCCCCGAAACAGCCGATTGCGTTGCTGCAGGCCGCGCAATTGCCCAAACACGGCCACCAGCCTATGCCGTTGTCGATTTGCGGCTGGAGGATGGAAACGGCCTTGATGTGGTCGAGATGCTGCGTGAGCGCCGCCCAGATTGCCGGATTGTCGTGCTGACGGGCTACGGTGCAATTGCAACGGCGGTTGCTGCGGTAAAATTCGGCGCGACGGACTATCTTTCAAAGCCGGCAGATGCGAATGACATCACCAATGCGCTTTTGTCGGAAGGGGTTTCATTGCCGCCACCTCCGGAAAACCCGATGTCTGCGGACAGGGTGCGGTGGGAACATATTCAGCGTGTATATGAATTATGTGACCGAAACGTTTCTGAAACAGCCCGGCGTTTAAGCATGCATCGGCGTACGTTACAAAGAATACTCGCAAAGCGCAGTCCTAAATAGGTCAATATCTGCACTAAAGTGTAGTATTATGTCGGCTTGCGGGCCGATCCGTAATTTGCAATCGTCTGCAACCAAATAACCTGGAAAGGGCATCAAGATGAAACTTGACTTGGATGCAATGTCGTTGAAAGAGCTCAGGGATTTGCACGCGCAAGTCGGCAAGGCTATTTCGGGCTTTGAAAGCCGAAAAAAGCAAGAGGCGATTTCTGTACTGGAAGAAAAAGCCAAAGCCCTTGGCTTTTCGCTTAGCGATTTGATGGATGCCGCGCCGGTGCGCAAGCGCAAGCCAGCCAAGAAAAAATACGCCAATCCGGCGGATTCGTCGGAAACCTGGACCGGTCGCGGGCGCAAGCCGCGTTGGGTCGAGGCGGCGCTAAAAAGCGGAAAGTCGCTTGACGATCTTTTGATCTAAACGGCTTGCGTCAACCATTTGATAAAAAGCCGGGCCGTGGGGTTCTGTAGCCCGGAAGGTGTCGCGATAAAATATCCCTGAATATCATCTTGCGGATCAAATACGATCCGCAACAGCCCATCGCGCAGGTCTTGTTCAACCAAGGGCGCGCTGGTGAGGTAAAGCCCATATCCTTCCCGTGCCGCAGATAGCGCCAATTCTTCGGTTGGCAGGGTTTTGGTTTTTAAGGCTGTGCCGTCGATGCCATGGCTTTGCAGCCAGCTGGCCATTTCGGCGCATTCGCTTTCGTTGATCCATGGCAGTGTGGCCATCTTGGCGGCGGATAATGGCCCTATGCCGTCTATTAGCGCGGGGGCGGCCACCACAACAAAACGCGCCGAGGTCAGGAAGGTTGCGTCGATCCCGGGCCATTTGCCGACACCGAACCGAATGCCGATATCAACAGCTTCTTGTCTGAGGTCCACCAAGCGATCCTCGGGCTTCAAGGTGACTGAAATTTCGGGATACTGCGCCCAGAACTGCTTTAGGCGGGGCATAAGCCATTTTTCGGCGAAAATTCGGGTGATTGTGATGGTCAGGGCGTTGGGGTTCCGGCTGGCCAGCAAGATGTGGGTGGCGGACTGGATGGTAAGAAACCCTTCTGCTGCGGCCCTCGCAAGTCGCGCGCCGTCGTCGGTCAGCGCGACGTTGCGGCCATCACGGCGCACCAGCGCAAGGCCAAGATAGCTTTCAAGGTTGCGCACTTGCTGCGAAACGGCCGCGTGCGTCACGTTAAGTGTGCTGGCGGCGCCTGAAAACCCGCCGCAACGCGCGGTCGCCTCAAGCGCGCGCAGGGCCGAAAGGGGCGGAAAGTGCATCCAGTCAATTTCACGCATATGTTAGAATTCCTAATATTATTGAAAAACTATTGGCTGTTATTATTAGCCTAAAGCGCGCATTTATCAAGAAAGCCCTGACTTAGGATTATAGGAAATGTTGCATATTATCGCAGACGCCCTCTTGCTTGTCACGATGCAATACTCCCGCATGGAAGCGCGGCAGGGTGACGAGAAGCGCCCACAAGAACAGGCTTTGAC
>JBATTI010000475.1:0-3492 GCA_049670445.1 Albidovulum sp.
GTTCACAGTGGCGTGCGTGCGGCGCATGCGGCGATTGTGTGCACCTTGGATGGTGATGGGCAAAACCCGCCGGAGAACCTGCCCAAGCTTTTTCTGCCGCTGTTGGAGGCGGGGAATGAGCGCGTGGGCATCGTTGCGGGCCAAAGGGTCGGGCGGCGCGACACGCTTTCAAAGCGGCTGGCGTCGCGCTTTGCAAATGGTCTGCGCGGCTGGATGCTGAACGACGGCACCCGCGACACAGGCTGCGGTCTGAAAGGCTTTCGCCGCGAGGCCTATCTGGCGCTTCCCTATTTCGACCATATGCACCGCTACCTGCCTGCGCTTTTTTCGCGCGATGGCTGGCAGGTGCGGCATGTCGATGTGACCCATCAGGCGCGCCAGGCGGGCAAGTCGAACTACAACAATCTGCAGCGCGGTCTGGTCGGCGCGGTCGATCTATTTGGCGTCATGTGGCTGATCCGGCGGCGCAAGAAGGCGCGCCCGGTTGAAGATCAGGCACCGAAATAACGAGGAGTCCGATGTTGGACCGTATCATGGCCTTTTTGCACGTCGACTCGATGGTCGAGCTGTGGTGGGTGGCCTTTGGGCTGGTCGGGCAGCTGATGTTTACCGGGCGCTTCTTGGTGCAATGGATCGCCTCGGAAAAGGCCCGCAAATCGGTGATGCCGGTGATGTTTTGGTATTTCTCGCTGGCGGGGGGGATGATCTTGCTGGCCTATGCGATTTACCGGGCCGATCCGGTGTTCGTTCTGGGCCAGTCGCTTGGGGTCTTCATCTATCTGCGCAATCTTTGGCTGATCCATGCCGATAAATCCCGCGCGGTCTGAAAGCATGGCTGAGGGCCGGCGCTGGCGCAGCATGCTTTGGGGGCTGGTGGGGTGTGTTACTGTGCTTCGGCTGGTGGCGCTGGCGTTCAACCGCACCGATATCTTTGTTGATGAAAGCCAATATTGGCTCTGGGGTCAGAACCTTGATTTTGGCTATTATTCCAAGCCCCCGCTGATCGCGTGGCTGATACGCGGCGTGACCGAGCTTGCGGCAAGTGACGCGCCGTTCTGGCTGCGGATGCCGGGCGCGGTTTTGCATGGGCTGACAGCGCTGATCCTTGCGGCGCTGGGCGCGCGGTTGTTCGGTGCGCGCGTCGGGTTTTGGGTTGGGGCAAGCTATGTGACCGCCCCTTTCACCACGGTTGGCAGCGTGCTGATTTCGACCGATACGGTGATGGCCCCGGCCTATGCGGCGGCGTTGTATTTCTATTTTCGCGCGGCTGAGGGCGGGCGGTCTGGCTATGCCGCACTGGCCGGGGTGGCGGTGGGCTTCGCCTTCTTGGCCAAATATGCCGCCATCTACTTTCTTGTGGGTGCAGCACTGGCGGCCTTGTTTGCGCCTGCCTATCGGATCGGCTGGCGGCAGTGGGCCGCGCTGCTTGCGGCATTTGCGGTGGTCATCGCGCCCAATGTCATGTGGAACCTGAGCCATGATTTGACCACCGTCAGCCATACAGTTGATAATGTCGGCTGGCTGCGGGAGGGGCGCGCGGGCGCGGCCTTGCATCCAGAGGAGCTGGCATCCTTCTTCTTCAATCAGTTCCTGGTTTTCGGGCCGGTCTTGTTCGGGGCGTTGCTGATGGCGGCGCTGAGGCCGGGGCAGGCAAGGGTATTGGTGTTTTTCGCGCTACCGGTCTTGGTGATTGTCTGTGTGCAGGCCTTGATGTCGAAGGCCTATGCGAATTGGGCCGTGGCCACCTATTTTGCCGGGACAGTGCTGGCGGTCACCTACCTTTTGGCGCGCGCACCTAAGCTCTTGCCGCTGTCTTTGGTGATCAATACCGGTCTGGCGGTGTTGCTGCCGGTTCTGGCCGCATTGGCGCCGGTGCCCGAGTGGAAGGGCAAGCCCCTGCTAAGCCGCTATCTGGGCCGCGCCGATCTGAGCCATCAGATCATCGCGGCGGCCAGGTCCAATGGCGCAGGTGCCGTATTCGCGGCGGACCGGGATATTCTGGCCGATCTGTTTTATTCAGGCCGGGATGCGGGGCTGCGGTTTTATGCGCCAAAGCCGGTGGGGCGGGCGCATAATTATTACGAGCAACGGTATGCCATGCCCGCCAAACTTGATGTGCCGGTGCTGCATGTTCTTTTGACAGCGCCGGTCTGTGCGGGGGCGGCGGTCGATCCGGTGGCGCGGTTTGAAACAGCCGGCGGGGAATATGCGGGGCGCGACGTGGCCGGGTATCTTTTGCCAGAAGGATGCAGCGATGCGGCACAGTGAATTCGCCCGCCAAGGTGGGTATTTGGCGGCGGGATTCGCCGCATTGATGTTGGTTTTCACCGTCTGGCCGGGGATTGATCTTTGGGTGACCGCAAAGTTTTACCGGCCGGGGCAGGGGTTTTGGCTGACAGGCGCACCCTGGCTTGAGGATTTTCGCCATGCGGTCTGGGATTTGTCGATTGTCATGCTGGTCGCGTCGCTGATCGGGTTGGTGATGGCGCTGGTCAAACGACCCTTGTTGCGGATCGGGGCCAAGCCCTGGGGCTTTGTGGCTCTTTTATATGTGCTGGCGCCGGGGGTCTTGGTTAACGGCTTGCTCAAAAGCTATTGGGGGCGGGCGCGGCCTGCGGATGTCGGCGATTTTGGCGGGGTCGGGATCTTCACGCCGCCATGGCTGCCTGCGGATCAATGCGCCAGCAACTGTTCTTTCGTCTCGGGCGAGGTTTCTGCGACAATGGCGCTTGCCGTGGCGATGCTTTTGATCTTCCGGCTGAAACGGCACGATTGGCCCGGATGGTTGCGCAAATCGGGTATCACTCTGGCGCTTGTCCTGCCGCTTGCCGTCTCGGCGCAGCGGATTGCCACGGGGCGGCATTTCCTGTCTGACGCGCTCTTTGCGATGCTGTTTACGTTGGCGGTTGCCTGGGCCCTGGCGGCTTTGATCAACCGCAATCCGCCAAGGCCGGACTAAGCCATATCAAGGGCGCCAATCCTCGTGCCAATCAGGGCGCGGGTCTTGTTGACAACCCCTGCGACTCCCCCTATACGGCGCCCACTCGGGCTATGGGGAAACCTTGTGTCCTTGTATCAAAATTGAAGTGGTCACGATCCGGGCATAAGCCTCGATCCTCTGGAATTCCACCGCGTCGGCCCCAGTTTGGGGACGAATGCGGTTTTGGTGTTTTGTGGACGCACAGGGCACGACATGAGCGAAAGCCCCCGGAAACGGCGTTGACGGACGCACGTTGAACGGGTTGCAAGATAGGGCGAAATTAATGCCGACGATCCAACAGCTGATCCGCAAGCCGCGGGAAGCAAATGTAAGAAAGTCCAAGTCGCAGCACTTGGAATCCTGCCCGCAAAAGCGCGGCGTCTGCACGCGCGTCTATACGACGACGCCGAAGAAGCCGAACTCGGCCATGCGGAAAGTCGCCAAGGTGCGTCTGACCAACGGCTTTGAAGTTATCAGCTATATCCCCGGTGAAAAGCACAACCTTCAGGAAC
>JBATTI010000476.1:0-4512 GCA_049670445.1 Albidovulum sp.
GAAGTCCGACCCTGGGGTGTGCGGCCCTCCTTCACGGGCCAGAGGGATCTAAAATGCTGAAATTCGTGTTAAGGCGTGTTCTGACGATGGTGCTGACGGCACTTTCTCTTACATTGGTGGTTTTCTACCTGACCAACCTGCCTCCGAACCTTGAGAAGATTGCAAAATCCGAAGCCGGTAGCCGCATCAGTGATGCCGAAGTTGCAAGCTGGCTGGAAAAGAACGGCTATGCACAACCGATGCTGTCGCGTTACGGTGAATGGCTGGGCGTCTTGCCGGGCTGGACCCGTGAAGAGACCGACGGAACCGTGACCGGGCGCTGTATCACCAAAGGCCAGGACCCGGCCGAGGCGGCAGGTTATTGCGGGGTGTTGCAAGGTGATTGGGGGCAATCAAACGTCTTCAAGGCCCCGGTTTCGGAAATCATCTCAACCCGGTTGGGGCTGACAGGTATCTTGATGCTTTGCGTGCTTGTCACCATGGTGCCCATAGCCCTTCTGATTGGTGTGCTTTCAGGAATGCGGGAAGGATCGCGGCTTGACCGCACGCTTTCGACATTCTCCATCGCATCATCGGCGACACCTGAATATGTCTCGGGCGTTGTGCTGATTGCGGCCTTTGCCACATCGGCATTCGGCATGCAGATATTCAAAGGCACGGCGACCTCGGCGATGGACGGGATCACATTCGCCAACTTCACCTTGCCGGTCGCCACAATCGCCCTTTACGGCGTGGGCTATATCGCCCGGATGACCCGCGCCTCGATGGCCGAGGTGATGACCGCACAATATATCCGCACGGCCCGCCTGAAGGGGGTCAGCTTTGGCAATGTGGTGATGAGACACGCGCTCAGAAACGCGCTGATCGCGCCTTTCACCGTGATCATGCTGCAGTTTCCCTATCTTTTGAATGGCGTCGTCATCACCGAAACCTTGTTCAACTACAAAGGCTTTGGTTGGACCCTGGTTGCTGCCGCAGGAAATAACGACATCCAGCTTTTGCTTGGGATTTCGGTGATTGCGGTGATCGTCGTGCTGGCCACACAGCTGATTTCCGATATCGGCTATGCCTATCTCAATCCCAGAATCCAGATCAGTTAAAGAGGATGCCCCAATGCAACATCTGACTTGGACTGGCATGCTTGGTCCCATCCTTAACCCGATCTTCTTCATGCTTGTGGGGGTCTTTATCCTTGCCGTCGTGGCCCAGATTGTGCTGTCTTTCGCGACCTCGGCAGAGGGAAGCGTTAACCCTGACGGCACGGTGGCCACGCCTCAACGGCTGTTTGATCGTGCAAGCATGACCGCGCGGCTGGTGTTTTTGGCGCTTGTCGGGATCATCTTGATTTATATTATCGCGGGCATCGTCATCCAGGATCCCGAGAAAAAAGGCATTGTCGGTTCACTGGCCGCACAGCTTTTGCCGACCTGGATCGGGCTTCTGGTGGTTTTCGCGGCCTCGACTTTCTTCAAGCGCAAGCTCGGCCTCTATGGCAAGATCTTTGATTCAAGCATCGGCATGGCTGGCTTTGCACTGGTGATGTTTTGGGTCTTCACGGCGATATTCGCCGATCAGATCACCACCCATGATGTCTTGGGCCAGATCGCTCCGTTGAAGAACAAACTGCCTGGCGTTCCGATGCCGGATGGTACGGGCTGGTATCTTTTGGGCGGCGACCATCTGGGACGCGATGTGTTCAGCCGGATGATCGAAGGCAGCCGCGTCGTCATTCAGATCGCACCCTTGGCCACGCTGTTCGCCTTCATGGTCGGGATCACCCTGGGCCTGCCTGCCGGCTATTTCGGCGGCAAGCTTGATACCGGCCTGTCTTTCCTCGCCAATATGATCCTGGCCTTCCCGGTGATCTTGCTGTTCTATCTGCTGGTGACGCCCGAAATCGTCCAATCCGGCTTGCCGCAATATCTGGCGATGGTGCTGTTCCTGTTCCCGCTGATCTTCTTGGCGGTGCTGCTGAATTCGCGCTATTACGTCAAACCGATGCTGCGCAATATCATGATGTTGGCCGTGGTCGTCATCGGCGGCTGGCTGTATCTTTCGATGGTGTCGGATCCTGACAGCAAGATCGCAATTTTGCCGAAGTCACTTGATCTGGTCAGCGTGCCGGGCAACATTCTGATCGTCTTCGTATCGGTGGTTTTCGTCAATGCGCCCACGGTCTTCCGGATCATCCGCGGCATCGTTCTTGACATCAAGACCCGCGATTATGTTGCCGCGGCCCAAACCCGTGGGGAACGGCCCTGGTATATCATGCTTTGGGAAATCCTGCCCAATGCCCGCGGGCCGCTGATCGTCGATTTTTGTTTGCGCATTGGCTATACGACCATCCTTTTGGGCACCTTGGGTTTCTTCGGTCTGGGTCTTTCGCCAGAAAGCCCCGACTGGGGATCAACCATCAACGCCGGACGCAAGTTGATGGTCATTGCCCAACACCCGGCCATTGTCCCCGCCCTGGCGCTGATGAGCCTGGTTCTGGGCCTCAACCTGCTTGCCGATGGTTTGCGCGAAGAAAGCCTGAAGGACTGATGACAGAAGTTGCCGCCTTCTTCTGTTCCTAAATACCTTGGGGGTCCGGGGGCAAAGCCCCCGGCCTCCCTCCCAAGACCACCCGGGAGAGAGATATGACAGACGCCACCACCTGGGATCCGACCAAGCCGATCCTCGAGATCGACAACCTGTCGATTTCCTTCTTCACCCGCCTCCGCGAAATCCCGGCGGTGATGGATTTTTCCTGCAAGGTCATGCCGGGCGAGGCGATGGGGCTTGTCGGCGAATCCGGTTGCGGCAAATCCACCGTCGCCCTCGCGGTGATGCGCGATCTGGGTCAGAACGGCGCGATCACCGGCGGCACGATCAAGTTCAAGGGCCGGGACCTGACGACAATGAGTGACGAAGAACTGCGCCATCTGCGCGGCTCCGAGATTGCGATGATCTATCAAGAACCCATGGCCTCCTTGAACCCGGCGATGAAGATCGGCGCACAATTGGCCGAGGTGCCGATCATCCATGAAGGCATGGATAAGGACAAAGCCTGGGCACTGGCCCGTCAGATCGTTGCAGATGTGCGCCTGCCCGATCCCGACCGGATCTTGAAGGCCTACCCGCATCAGCTTTCCGGCGGCCAGCAGCAGCGCATCGTGATTGCCATGGCGCTGATGTCCAAGCCTGCGCTGTTGATCCTGGATGAACCGACCACAGCGCTTGACGTAACGGTGGAGGCCGGCATCGTTGATCTGGTCAAGGATCTGGGCCGCAAATACGGCACCTCGATGCTGTTCATCAGCCATAACCTTGGGCTGATCCTCGATGTCTGCGACCGGCTTTGCGTGATGTATTCCGGCGAGGCGGTGGAAACCGGCGGTGTGGCGGATGTGTTCGACCGGATGCAGCATCCCTATACCAAAGCGCTTTTCCGGTCGATCCCGCTGCCGGGGGCCGATAAGAACTCCAGCCCGCTTGTCTCCATTCCCGGCAACTTCCCGCTTCCGCATGAACGCCCGAACGGCTGCAACTTTGGCCCGCGCTGCGATCATTATGAGGCCGGGCGCTGCGATGCGGGCGATATCAAGATGGTACCGATCGCGGGGCATGACCGCCACGCCTCGCGCTGTTTGCGGGTTGATGAGATTGACTGGAAAGCCACGGCAACCGCCGCCGAAAAGCAAGAGAAAGGCGCCATTGGCAAGGTCGTCTTGAAGATGGAGGATCTGCGCAAATACTACGAAGTGTCCGCAGGCATGTTTGGCGGCGGGTCTGCCAAGGTGGTCAAGGCCAATGAAACCCTCAGCTTTGAAGCGCATGAAGGCGAAACTTTGGCCATCGTCGGTGAAAGTGGCTGCGGCAAATCCACCTTCGCCAAGGTGCTGATGGGGCTTGAAACCGCAACCGCGGGCACCATCACCCTGAACGGCAAGGATATCCAGTCAACCCCGATCGAAGAACGCGGCGTTGATACGGTTTCAAGTGTGCAGATGGTGTTTCAAAACCCCTTCGATACGCTGAACCCTTCAATGACCGTCGGCCGCCAGATTATCCGGGCGTTGGAGATTTTCGGCATCGGCAAAAGCGATAACGACCGCAAGCAGCGCATGCTGGCCCTGCTTGATCTGGTGAAACTGCCACGCGCCTTTGCCGACCGCATGCCGCGCCAGCTTTCGGGCGGGCAAAAGCAACGTGTGGGCATCGCCCGCGCCTTCGCCGGTGATGCCAAGCTTGTGGTCGCCGATGAACCGGTTTCGGCGCTGGATGTGTCGGTTCAGGCGGCGGTCACGGATCTTTTGATGGAAATTCAACGCGAGAACCGCACAACTTTGCTGTTCATCAGCCATGACCTTTCGATTGTGCGCTACTTGTCGGACCGGGTGATGGTGATGTATCTGGGCCATGTGGTTGAACTGGGCACCACGGACCAGGTGTTCAGCCCGCCCTACCACCCCTATACCGAGGCACTGCTTTCGGCCGTTCCGATCGCCGACACCCGCGTCACCAAGAAGC
>JBATTI010000477.1:0-3791 GCA_049670445.1 Albidovulum sp.
TCACCACCGCGACTGGATGATGGGCCCCGCAGGCATGGTTATCCCGCCGCGGGTCATCGACAAGCCACCCTCAGCCGAGTTGCGCGAAAACCAGACCGATCAAGACAGTCTGCCGCCCTATGAGGTGCTGGATGCGATTCTGGAACGGCTGGTTGAAGGTGATCAATCCGTTGCCGAAGTGGTTGACGCCGGATTTGACCGGGCCACGGTCAAACGGGTTGAGGGGCTTTTGTATGGGGCCGAGTGGAAGCGCTATCAATGTGCCCCCGGTATCAGGCTGACGCAAAAGGCGTTCTGGCTGGATCGGCGTTATCCGATGGTCAATCGTTGGCGCGACAATAGCTGACAACTGCAATGGCAATGTGGTTTCGTTGGGATTTGGCCTAAATCGAAACAGGCCACCAAGCCCCGCCGTCTTGACAGGGCTTTGGTGACAATTTTGCGTTTGCGGTTGAGGTTAAGTTAGTCGCGCGGCGACCCCGCCTTAACCCATCATCAACTGATAGCTGGCCGGGACATAGCGAAAGCCGTCGCCGTTTGCCTCAATAAATCCGGTAGCCGGGAAGGGCATGTGGTAGCCGATGAAGGGCAGCCGATCAGCGGCGATCATGCCCAAAAGCTTGCGCCGGGTAGCGGCCGCCGCTGCTTTGTCGGCGTCAAACTTCACCTCCCAATCAGGGTATGCCAGCGACCAGACATAGTGATTGGCCGCATCGGCAATCAGCGCCAGCCCTTTGCCCTGGCTTTCCACCATATAGGCCATGTGGCCGGGCGTGTGGCCAAAAGCCGATACCGCAGTGATGCCAGAGGCGACGCTGCCGCCATCGTCAAGGAACGTGATCTGATCGTTGAGCGGGCGGACCTTGGCGTCGAAGCCTTCATTTTCGGCACCCATCCAGTGGTTATGTTCGGCCGACCCCGTCAGATAGCGGGCATTGGCAAAGGTCGCGCCAGCGTCGGTCATCAGCCCGCCGATATGGTCGCCGTGCATATGGGTAATAACCACGGTGTCGATTTGATCGGGGGTGTAGCCGGCGGCGGCAAGGGCCGCGGTGATGCCAGCAGGGTCAGTGCCGGTATCGAAAAGCACAAGCTCTGACCCGGTATTGACCACGGTGGGGGTGAAGAAGAACTGCGCCCGGTCGGTGGGCAAGAAGGCTGCCGCAGAAACAGCCGCGAAATCTTCCGGGCTGGCATTGAGGCCGAAGATCTGATCGGGGCCTTCGACGGTGCGGGTGGCGGCAAGCAGGGTTGTCACCTCAAAATCGCCCAAGGGGAAACGGTTGAAAAGCGGCACAGACATGCCTTGCATGTCAGCCTTGGCGCGCGCGGCTGTCGGGCCAAGCGCCAATGCGGCGGACATTGGCAGGCTGGCGGCAGCTAGAAGTGCTTCGCGGCGGGATAGTCCGTTTGCAGATTTCATGATCGCCTCCATTTTCTATATGCGTAAAGTGTAGATCAGCGCGGATTGGGGTGGGCATCACAATCGCGTCAGTGGTGGCAGATTACGACCGGCGCCTAAGCCGCCGCGATCCGGGAAGGGCAAGGTTGCTGTTTTTGCCGATGCCATAGCGCAGGCACGAACCAATTGCGATCAGACTGAGGATGAGCCAGATTCCGCCCCAAAGCAAGGTCGGGCCGCCATAGGTTTCGGCCAATATCCGGGCGTCGGACCGGATGCCCGAGCGTGCGATTGTGTCGTCGAAGATATCATAGGGCACGTAAATCATACTGGTGAGGCCAATGATTCTGAGCAACAGATCATTGACCGGGCGGGGAAGCGCATAGGCAATCAATAGCATGGCCGTACCTGTTGCGACGCCAAAGCCCACCTCAAACAATGTGCGAAAATAAATCGCCGTGATCAGCAACAGAGTGATCCCGAAGAATGCCATGACCGCGCGGTCAGCACGGCTGCGCAATGCCGCCAAAAACAGCGCCACCCCCAGTAAAAGCGATCCGAGATAGCCCGCTGAAGAGATGATGAATCCGTTCCCGCCACGCACGATGGCAAGCCCGCCTTCGCGCGCCTCCAAAGATATCTGCGCGACCGATCCGCCCGTCAGCCAGCCCGCAAGGGCGTGAGACAGCTCATGCAAGAAAATAACAAGTATCTTCAGGGGAAAGACCAGTTGCGTAGACCAAAAGGCGAATATCAGCGCCGTCAGAAAGATGAGCTGCCAATGCCCTTTTGCAAGGCGAATGAGGATCATGCCGTGTGCGTTTCCATAGCGGTTTTTGGACCTACTCCCACCAGCGGTCAATCGCGGCGATCTGATCATCGCTCCAGCCAAAGTGATGGGCAAGTTCATGCACAAGGACATGGGCGACAAGCTGGCCAAGGGTCACATCGCCACGCTCGGCCCATTCGTCGAGTATCGGGCGGCGAAACAGCCAGATCGTATCGGGGCGGTCCATCATATCCATCACCGATTTTTCGGTCATCGGGACGCCATCATATAGGCCGGTAAGTTCGAACGGGTCTTGGGCGCCGACCTCGTCCAGCATCTCTTCTGGTGCGAAATCGGCGATACGCAACACGACGCCTTGCGCGGGGCCTGCGAATTCTGGCGGAAGCTCTGCCATAGTGGCGCGGGCCAGATTTTCGATTGCATTAAGATCGGGCGCGGCGCGGCCCAGCCAATCATTCATCCTATTCTCCCGCGCTAATGGCTGCCCTCCTCATATGGACAAAATGCGCGTGCTGTGAAAGAGGAACCGCAACAGGAGCATCACATGACCATCACCCGTTTCGCCCCATCGCCCACCGGATATATCCATGTTGGCAACCTGCGCACTGCGCTGATGAACTATCTTATCGCCCGCAAAACCGGCGGCCAGTTCATCTTGCGGCTGGATGACACCGATCAAGAACGCTCAAAACAGGAATATGCCGACGGGATCATGGAAGATCTGGAATGGCTGGGCCTGACATGGGACCGGGTGGAAAAGCAGTCCTTGAGGATGGAGCGTTACCGCGAAGTGGCCGATCAAATGCGCGCCGCCGGGCATCTTTACGAGGTGTTTGAAAGCCCGCTGGAACTGGACCTGAAGCGCAAGAAGCAGCTTAATATGGGCCGCCCGCCGGTTTATGACCGCGCGGGCCTTGCGCTGTCGGATGCCGAAAAAGATGCACTTCGCGCCGAGCGGGACGGATATTGGCGTTTCAAGCTTGACCAGCAGCGCACCGAATGGGTCGACGGCATCCTGGGGCAGGTGTCGATTGACACGGCGTCGGTGTCGGACCCGGTTCTGATCCGGGCTGACGGGCAGATACTTTATACATTTGCATCATCTGTGGATGATGTGGATATGGGGGTGACGCATATCGTGCGCGGCGCCGACCACGTGACCAATACCGCAACCCAGGTGCAGATCATGCATGCCCTTGGCGGCAAGCTGCCGGAATTCGCGCATCATTCACTTTTGACTGGGCCGCAGGGTGAGGGGCTTTCAAAGCGCCTTGGCACGCTGTCGTTGCGCGACCTTCGCGCGGCGGGCGTGGTGCCCGAGGCATTGCTGAGCCTCATGGCGCGGCTTGGGTCGTCGCAACCAGTTGGCTTGCGCGCATCCCTTGATGAGATCGCCGAAGGATTCGAGTTGAGTCAGTTCGGGGCGGCACCAACCAAGTTCGATGCAGAAGATCTATGGCCGCTGACGCGCGAGCATAACCAAAACCTGCCATTCGGCGCGGTGAAGGAACAGCTGGCGGCGCTGGGCGTGCCTGCGGATCTGGCCGAGCGGTTTTGGGCAGTGGCATCGCAAAACATCACCAAGATCAATGATCTTGA
>JBATTI010000478.1:0-1762 GCA_049670445.1 Albidovulum sp.
GCATATGCCGCGGCGTGGTTCAAGAAAAAGCCTTGGGCAATGAAGGCGGTAAAATCATGATCCGACGTGAATTTCTGGCAAGCCTTGCGGCGCTTGCCGCCGCCACCGCCACCACAACCGGGGCGCAGTCCCAGACGCTGCCGGTAACACCGCTTGCGCCCTCTGGCCCGGTCACGGCCTTTGGTCCGGGCACGGTGCGGGCACGGGCGGCCGCCTTGGCCGCACAGCCCTTTGTGCCACGCCCGACCATTCCCGACGAATGGCTGGACATCAGCTACGATCAGTTCAGCCACATCTGGTTTGCGGACCGCAACGCACTTTGGAACAACACCGATGCCGCGCTGCGCGTCGATGCCTTCACAGCCGGGCTTTACGCACCACATGCGGTCCAGCTTAACATCGTTGAAAACGGTCAGGCGCAAACCATCCCCTATAATCTGGGGGTTTTCGATACCACCGATCAGTTTCCCGAAATGCCGGTGGGCGATACCATGGGCTATTCCGGCCTGCGTCTGCGCGCAGAGCTTGAAGCGCCGGGTATCTTCACCGAATTCTTCGTGATGAAGGGGGCCAGCTATTTCCGCGGCATCGGCACCGGCCAGATTTACGGCCTTTCCGCACGCGGCCTTGCCGTGGATACGGCAGAGCCTTCGGGCGAGGAATTCCCCGATTTCATCGCCTATTGGATCGAACGCCCCGGCCCGCATCAGCGCAGCTTTGTGGTCCATGCTCTTATGGACAGCCCCAGCCTTGCCGGGGCCTACAAGTTCACCTTGCGTCCGGGCCCGACCCTGGAAGTTGACGTCGAGGCCGAGATATTCGCGCGCCGCGATCTTGGGCATATCGGCATCGCCCCGCTGACCAGCATGTTCTTGTTTGATGAAACCAACCGCAACCGTTTCGATGATTTTCGCCCCGCCGTGCATGACAATGACGGGCTCTTGATCTGGAACGGTGCGGGTGAGGTGTTGTGGCGGCCATTGGCGAACCCGGTCAATTTGCAGGTCAGCAGCTTTTCCGACAACAACCCCAAGGGCTTTGGCCTGATGCAGCGCGCCCGGCATTTCGACGATTTCGCCGATTTCGTCGCGCAGTATCACCGCCGGCCAAGCCTGTGGGTGGAGCCGGGCGAAGGCTGGGGCGAGGGGGCCGTGACCTTGGTAGAGCTTCCGACAGATACCGAGGTCAACGACAATATCGTGGCCTATTGGCGACCGGCGCAGGTGATTGCGGCGGGCAGCTCAAGGCGGATCAGCTATCGGCTGAACTGGGGCAATGAACCGACATTGCCGCTGGGCTTGGCCAAGGTCACCAATATGCGGCTTGGGGCGGCATTGCAGCACGGGCGCATTGTGACCGTCGATTTCGCGCCCACGGAAGCGTTGCCCGCCAATCTGGACGGGCTGGTTGCGACCGTCACCCACAGCGATGGGACAATGCTCTCATCCGCGCATCTGCAGATCAACCCCGATACCGGCGGGCCGCGCCTGACATTCAGCTTCGATCCGGGCGAGGCCCCGGTCATTGAATTTCGCGCGCAGCTAACCACATCAACCGGCATCTTCAGCGAGACATGGCTTTACCGATGGACGGCGTAATTCACGATCAGCCAACCCTGCGGCCTCTGATGCCGCCGCGCGCACCCTTGCCGATGCCGACGCAAGATTTTGCGGCGACGCCAGATCAGATGGTCCGCCCGGATGCCAAGGGCACGGCCAATGCCCGCGCAAGAAATCGGGTTATGCTTTGGCGCGCCTTGGCC
>JBATTI010000479.1:0-3566 GCA_049670445.1 Albidovulum sp.
TCAACTGCATCAACCCTCGCGCCCCGGCATGGGACACAACACCGGGGTTAAACTCGCTTTCGCGCCGGGCAATGGCCAGCGCCAATTCGGTGCGCACCGGCAGCTTCAGATGCTCCACCCCGATCAGTGGGAAATACGCACTTGGCCAGATCACGCCCTTGTTGGCGGCATCCTTGGCCAGCGAAAGCGCCACATAAGGCTCTCCGGCTTCCAGCGCCATTCCGGCCAAACGCCCGATATCTGCGCCCGAAAGATCTTCGGCCAGATGGGTCAAGAACCGCGCAGCAAGCGTGTGATCCCCCGCCGCCATCAACGCCCGCCCGGCGGCCACGACCGAGGAATTGGCAAATGAAGCACCGCGCCAATCGGGGTAACTTTCGCCGCCGATCATCGCCGGGCTTAGCGGCAGACCGACTTTTTCGGCCGACAAAAGCCCATAGAACGCGGTTTGATAACGCGCACCTTCGGCATAGGCGGCCTGCGCCTCTCCTCCACGCCCCAATGCCTCAAACGCCCGGCCGCGCCAGTAACTGGCCCGCGACAGGCTGATCGGGCCGTTCACCGAACGTGCGAATCTGTCGAAATGGGTCAGCGCGGTTTCGGCGTCACCCAGCTTTCGCAGGGCGATGTAGCCCGCCAGCCATTCCAGATCGGCATAGTCACTGCCGTCCTTCAGATGATGCTTTGCCGCCATCTGATAGGCACGCCGCGGATCACCTTCGCGCATCTCCTTGCGCGCCAGCCTGCGCCGCCAATCCGCCCACCGGCCCGGATCGCCAAGGCTTTGCGCACTAGCCGAGCGTTCAAGCATCAGATCGCCGGCCGAGACATAAAGGTTCTTGCGGATACGCCAGCGAAACCGGTCATAAGCCAGCCCGGTTGATCCGGTCATGCTTGCGGGCACTGCCGCGACCAACCCGTCAACACCGTCGGCTTGTTCTTGCAAGGCGATGCGCGCCATGGCCACGGCACGGGTATTGGCACTGGCAAGCGGCAACATGCGCTTGGCGTCGCGCAGCAACCCTGCGGTCAGCATCGCGGCAACGCGCCCATCGTGATGATCGCCCAAAGCAGGCCCGTATTCGGCCATGAAGGCCGCATGATCGGCATCACCCATCGACAGATTGCGCCAACCGCGCACCACCTCTTTGGTGGCGGCTTGATGGTCACCCTTGGCGGAATAGGCCCGTGCAAGCGCCAGACAGCCCGCCCCGGTCTGTGGTGCGAGGCCATTGAAGTAGGCAATCACGTCGGCCTTGCTGTCGGCAGAGGTGATCGCGGCCTCGCCCTTTTCGCGCAGATAGGGCATCCCGGGCCAATCGGGATGGCGGGTCACGAAGGCAAGGTAGTCGCCAAAGCGCCCATCCCCCTCGCGCAAGCGGCGCCATTCAACGATATCGGCCGAAACCGCGCCCGCCGCGCGGGCCTTGGCGCCCGCACCATCCCAATCGCGCGCATCGGCGAGTGCCAGGGCGCGTTGCAAAAGCTGCGGGTCTTCCGCTTGTGCGGCGGGCGCAAAAAATGTGGCCAACGTCAACGACGTGGCTAAGGCTATCTGGCGGATCATTTGGGCACTGCTTTGTTGTTTTGCGGTCGATTCTAACGCCGTTGCAGCCAGCTGCAACACACAAACTTGGCAACGGCCGCAACAGCCTATAGGTTCCGCGCGATTTCATCGGGCGAGTCTGCCCAAAACCAAGAGGAGCGTGTCATGTTCAAAGGGTCCTACGTTGCCCTGGTCACGCCGTTTAAGAACGGCGAACTGGATCTCGATACGCTCAAGAAACTGGTTGAGTGGCACATCACCGAAGGTACGCACGGGCTGGTGCCTGTGGGAACCACGGGCGAAAGCCCGACGCTGAGCCATGCCGAACATGGGCTGGTGATAGATGAGGTGGTCAAAGCAGCGGCCGGGCGGGTTCCGGTCATCGCGGGTGCGGGGTCGAACAATACCGCCGAAGGTATCGACCTCATCCGCCACGCCGAAGCGGCGGGCGCGGATGCCGCCCTTGTGGTGACACCATATTATAACAAGCCCACCCAACGCGGGCTGATCGCGCATTTCACCGCTTTGCATGATTGCTGCAAACTGCCGATCGTCATCTATAACATCCCGCCGCGTTCCGTAATCGACATCACGCCCGAAACCATGGGCGAACTGGCCAAACTGCCGCGTATTGTCGGCGTCAAGGACGCCACCGGCAAGATCGAGCGGGTGAGCCAGCAGCGCGCCACTTGCGGGCCTGATTTCGTTCAGATGTCCGGCGAAGACGCCACCGCTTTGGGCTTTAACGCGCATGGCGGCGTTGGCGCTATTTCGGTCACGGCCAATGTGGCGCCACGGCTTTGTGCCGAATTTCAAGAGGCGACCCTCGCCGGTGACTACGCCAAGGCGCTGGAATACCAAGATCGCCTGATGCCGCTGCATGAGGCGATCTTCATTGAACCCGGTCTGGTCGGGGCGAAATACGGGCTTTCAAAGCTTGGCCTTTGCGCGCAAGAGGTGCGGTTGCCTTTGACCACCTTGCTTGACAGCACCAAGGCCCGCATTGACGCCGCAATGCGCCACGCCGGGCTGCTGGGCTGACCGGATAACCCAGGCCTACATACCAACGGTCATGGGCGCGGCTCGCCTGACAGCTGCGCCGATGGTTATCCCCCGGGGGGGCAGCATTGACGATTATCGCCAACCCGTTCGGTGCTGAGGATCTGTGCGATACGTCAATCGCCGAGCGGATTTTCGAGGGGATGGCTGAACCTGACACGGTGGCCCCGATCAATGGCGCAACCGGCAAGAGATCCGCGCAGGCCAGCTGATCACCGAGGTAAAACCGCTGGCGGGCGGCTTGGTCGAACGCGGGTTTGGCCGTGGCGATTGTCGGGCACTGATGGGGCCACCATTTGCGCCGCAAGTGCCGATAGACACCAAAGAAGATATCGTTGCCTTGCCCTAATCCTCTGGCACGACCAGCTTGCCCAAGGGCGTGATGCTGACCCACCGCTATCTTGGGGCGAAGGTCGATCAATAACAGGGGGTGGTGCAGATCAAGCGCGGTGCAGTGGCGCCTGCCTTCGTGTTCATCACCGCCGGAGCCAGCCTCAGCGAAGCTGGGCTATGCGCCATCTTGAAGATCGCCCGGCATCCGACGAGCGGGTCCGTAGCTTCAGGTTTGTAGAGACGATCCCAAATCAGTTTCGGGAAAGATCTTGCTTTGGGTGTTGCGCAGCCCGCTTGACCTGTGACCAGCGGCGGTGCACCCGGTCACACCCGCAACCATTGCGCAAGCGCGCCCAACGGGGACGGTAAGCGCGCGCCTTTGGCATCTTAGCAAGATGACAAGAAATTGGCGACTGTGCTGACCTTGCAGACTTTTGCTGATTGCGCGTGGCTAGGCATGCCCCCGGCGAAAGCCAGAATAACCATCATTGCTGAGACGATAATACTCTCATTCATGGTAGAACCCTTTGCCGTTTGTTCACGACTCGTTCTAACAATTAACCATTAATCGGCCGTTACCGAAAACCTAATGAAATCTTACCGAAGCGCTCTCACGCAACCAATGCGG
>JBATTI010000480.1:0-5363 GCA_049670445.1 Albidovulum sp.
CGTCGATGAAGAGGTCATTGTAAAGATCGGCCTCGGTGTATTTCTCGAACTTCGATTTCTCCCACAGCTCCGCTGGCGGGCTGAGGTTCGAATGGTAGGCGTAAAAGCAGTCGATAAACTGCTTGCCATGGATGTTTTTCTGGTTGGCAGGGCTGCCGTCCCAGAAATGGGTGTGGCCATCGACCACGAAAATCTCTTTGCCGTTTGGTGTCTTGAACATCGCAACTGCCTTTCGCGTCATCGCGCACAGCGGCGCGGTTGGAGGTGAGCTGGAAGCGGAGGCGCGGGGACGTTTGGGGCAGACCCCGCGCCAGAGCGATCAGATGAGATCGAGCATCTCATCCATGTTGCCGTAAAGAACGACGGTGTTGTCGTCCTGACGCACCATCCGCCCGTAATGGGTCGAGGAGTTCACCTCGAACATCTCGGCGGTCATTTCCCGGCCAAGATATTCGCTGATCTCATCCATCTTGAAGATCAGCTTGCCGTTTCCGTCGATGCGGATCAGGGCCGGATTGTAGGTCACGGTCACGTCGGGTTTGGTGTCCATGAATTCCGCAATGGCGCGGGCTTCCACCGAATCCGACATTGTGACGCCGCATTGATGCGAGATGGTTTTTTCGAAGGTGATGTCCTTCATCGACTTGAAGATGTTGGCATGCGAATTGTCGCGGGCAATATTTGACATTGATCTGGTTCCTTGCTTAGCGGGACAGGTTGAGTTCGCCGAGGATTTTCGCGAACCGCTCTTCGGAAACCGCGCGTGCTTCGTCAAAACTCACCGGTTTTGAATGCGCCTGGCTCCAGATCGGCTGCAGTGACTTCGCCGCCTTGTCGGCCAGAGCCGCGTGTTTCATCACCGATTTCTGGAACAAAGCGCGGTTTGCGCTGCCGTGCTTTTCGTCATTGGCCAGGAGGTAGATAAGGTCGATCGTATTGGCCAGATTACGCTCGTAATCGCCTTCGGCGGCGGCGATCACAGAGGGGGTCATGAAATCGTTGTTGGGTGCGCCCGACTGCATCAGGAAGCCAGAGCGGAACAACTCGCCCACCAGCGGTTCAAACACCAGATTGGTCGCGAAATACTGTTCAAGATAGTCTTCGGCACCCATGATCGATTCGATCGCTTCGCGCGTGCCTTGCCAGATCGGATCTTCCAGCCAGGCTTTCTTGCCGGCTTCATCATCCCAGCCATCCAGCTCCAACCCGATCTCGGCAAGGTAAAGCGTGATATCCTGCGCCAGCCGCAGCTTGTAGGACGAATTGGTCAGCGTGGCGTTGTTGATCATCTGGGTGTAGCCATAGCGCTGTGCTTGCATCAGCGCGGTGCCAAGGCCAAACTCGGCATGTTTCCACGCACCAAGATGGCGTTGCAGAACCTTCTTCCAAGCCGCGTCAAAGGCATTTGGCGCGCCGGATTTGCGGCCATTGCTGATCACCGACTGAACCATCACCTCGATATGGGACTGGCGCTGATAATGGGTGCGTTCCCATTCCTGATCGGGCGCGCGGAAGGCATGCCAGTTGGAGCTTTTTGCCTGAGTGCTGTCCTTTTCGTAAGCACCCTTGCCGTTCGGGAACGCAATGATCCAGTTCTGGATCAGATAGCGTTCGGGATCGGGCTGCACGTCAACCGTGACATCCTCGTAATGGGTGGCGCGTTTGCCGCGCGGCTCAAAATAGCGATAGCGGCGACTTTCACTGTCGGCAAATTGTGCGGCACCTGCGGCACCGGACCCGACTGAGCTTGATGTGGCAACCATGTCATTCTCCTTTGTCTGCGGGGAGTGAGCCCCAATGGTATTCAATGCGCCTTGACAGCGGCGGGCGCAGTGGACGGCGTGAACTTGTCGTAGAAGGTGCGGTCCGGGTCGAAATCTTGCATGAACAGGACCGGTGATAATGCGTCGATCATCGGTGGGGGGCCGCAGGCATAGGCATCGCCACCGCCTTCAATCCCCAGCCGCCGCAGTTCCGATTGCACGACTTCATGCACGAAGCCGCGCGCCCCCTTCCATGTGTCGTCGCCATCTGCATGGGACAAAACCGGAATGAAGCTGATGTCGGGATGCGCCTTGGTGATTGCTGCGATCTGATCAAGGTAGAACAGATCGGCCTGTGTGCGGGCGCCGTAAAAGAAATAGACCGGGCGATCCTCGCCGCTGGCGACATGGTCGTGCAGGATCGACCAGATCGGCGACATGCCAGAGCCCGCCGCGACCAGAACTATCGGTCCGGTGTTGTTTTCGCGCCGGAAACATTGCCCGTAGGGGCCGCGGACGGTGACTTCTGCCCCGATTGCGATACCTCCGGAGTCGAGCTCGTTTGAGAATTTTCCGTCGGGGTATTTTTTGATGATGAAGCGGAGTTTTTGGGCTTCGTCCGGCGTATTTGCCATGGAGAACGAGCGCGTAACCTTCTCCCCTTCTTTGGTTCTGACGGTGATGTCGACATATTGCCCGGCCCAGAATTTGATCGGCGTTTCGATTTCAATCTCGATGGCGCGGATGTCGTGGGTCAGGTTCGCTTTTCCAGTGATCCGACCGGTGAAATCCTTGACGGCGATGGATTTCGACAAAAGCTCTTCGTCAAAATTCAACAATTCGATGGTCAGGTCTTCCAGGGCCAGCGACCGGCACAGCAAAATGCCGCCCTGTTCCTTTTCACCGTCGCTGAGCGCGAAGGTTGAGTATTTGAGCAGATCGACCTCGCCATCCAGAAGGTTGCATTTGCAGGCCGAACACTGGCCTTCCTTGCAGCCATGCGGCAGCGAAATCCCCTGCCGGAACGCGGCATCGAGGATCGTCTCGCCTTCCTCGACCTCCAGGTCTACCCCTATGGGTTCCAGGCGAACTGTGTAGGTATCTGACATCTAAATTGGCCTTTTCAGGGTGCAATTCTCTGGCCGGTGCCCAAGTTGGGCACCGGATCAGGGGGGTATATGGGCCGGGGTTAACCGGCCCACATAGGATTAGTGACAGGGGTTGATGGTGAAGCCTGCGGCATATTCTGCCAGATGGGCTTTGCGTGTCGCATCGTCCATGCCGCGCAGCGCGTTCAGCGGAGAGCCGAGCGTGTGGCCGCGCACATGATCAAGGGTCCACATGTCCTTGTCGTCGAACCGCAGATGCGGTTGCGGGATCAAGGTCTTGCCGTCGGAACGCACGAAGTTCAGATCGACGATCGCATCGGCCAGATCGACGCCGTCATAAAGCGTCTCCCATTCGCGCTTGCCGCTGAAGCGGCCCATCGCGGGGGTCGGACGGCCCTGATATTCGTCGGCGAATGCCTCAACCGCGGTCCAGCGGTCAATCTCATGCGCGAACGTGTGCAGTTGTCCGTCGATCTCGTCCACCACCATGTCTTCGCGGATCAGGCAAGGCACGAGGCAGGACCAGCAACGATGCGGGTAGACGTAGCCAACCTCTTCGTTGAAGGTGATGACCTTCTGACCCGGCTTCGACAGTTTCGCATACCATTTCCAGAAATCGCCAAACTCGGCATACCAGCCTGGATATTTATGCTCGAACCACTCGAAATCCTTCTCGGTCTGGGCTTCGATGCGCCAGAAGTTCACCGGCCAACCGACCGCAAAGAACTGTCCGACCTTGTGGACATAGTTCTTCTTGGTGATGCGCTCCCAGGCTTCGGTCACGTCATCATGGTGGATCTTGATGCCGTATTTTTCCATCGGCAGCATGTAGGTCCGGTAGTAATCTTCATAGACCCAGCGGTGCCACATCTCGGCATAGCTTTCCTTGTTCTTGTCGCGGTCTGTGGTGCCGTATTCGATGAAGGTACCAATGGCCGCATCGACGATGGCATGGTTCTGCCAGAAGGCATATTTCATGTCGCGTTCGATCAAGAGGTGGTTTTCCGGCTCTTTCAGCGCGGCCATCATAAGCGAGTGGCCGTTGCCGATGTGGCGGCTCTCGTCGGATTGAACCGAGAGGAACACCGTTGGCAAGGCATAGTCACCGTTGCGCGCGGCTTCCGACGGCATGGCGACGAACAGCGTGTTGGTGAACGCGGTTTCGGCGACAACGGTCAGATACATGCAGGCCGCTGTCATCGCATCGCCGGTAAGGAACCCCTCGCCGAATTGACGACCGATGGTGGTGGCGTAGCACTTGCCGAAGGCTTCTTCGGTGATGTCGAAGCCCGCCGGGTCGATGTAGTTTTCCATGTACCACTTCTTCAGGTTCATCTGAATCGTGGAATGGCGGAACTCATCCACCATCTGCATGGTGAAACCGGTGCGAAGGTCTTCACCCGGTGCCAGACGGCTGACCATGGCCATTGACCGCGCGGCAGAGATTTCCGGAAACGGGATGATGGCCAGGAAAAGCTTCATCCATTCAACCCAGCGCGGCTCCACATTGCGGAACATATCGCCGCGAAGGGCGGCATCAAGGGCGCCGTAAACCCGGTTGTCCTTTTCCTCTTGCATAGAGAAATAGGACCGAAGCACCTGCTTCATCGGGTCGCGTGGTGCCTTGGTGATCTTGTAATCCGACGGATATGTCATCGCCTCCTGAACATAGGAGGGGTTCCACCCCAGATCGGAGATCTTCTTTGTCGCTTCGGTCACCGAAATGCCCTTTTGCGACGTGATCTTGTTGAGTGTAAGAGTCGACATAGTTGCTCACCTTTCAGATAAGTGTGGCATGGGCAGCGCGGACGTCTTGCCCGCTTACGTCGGCAAAGGTCGGGGAGTTGCGATCACCTTTGTGACCGGACGGCACCCTGGCGCGGCGACGCATACAGAACGCGGTTCTGTGCGTCGGAGCGAAGGCCTCCCTTCCTTCGTTCTTCGGCCACCAGGTTTTTCCAGGCGGCTTTCTCTTATTCGATGAACCATCCTAGGATCGGGAATTCGCCGGGGCCTAGTGTAATTTTTTGTGTAATGAACAGTTACGCGGCTGTAACGGAACTTTACGAATTCCGATTTTTTCTTGATCGCGATCACATCCCCCTAAACTCAGACACTATCGGGTTCGACCTGCGTGTGTCCGGTATGTCGAAAGGGCTGGAAAGTGACCGATACGACTGAAAACGCAGCCAAAATGCAGGATCTGCAAAAGATGCGGATCGCGATTATCATGATGCTGAGCGAGGAAAACTCTAAGCTGATGAGTCGGCGCCAGAAGGTCGCTGGCAAAGAGATAGAGGTGATGACCGCCGAGCGTGACATGGCCGAGGGCCAGCCGTCGCCCGGCCGTGATGCAGCACTTGAACGGCTTTACAAGGAAGACCGGATCGTGCGCGAAGCGGCGGCCGAGACCGAGCGCGACATTGAAAAGATGGAACAGACACTGGCCAAGATAGACGCCGATATCGCGGCCCTTTGTCAGGCGTAACAA
>JBATTI010000481.1:0-5593 GCA_049670445.1 Albidovulum sp.
GAGCCAACGTTTGCGGCCTAACGGTTTCGAGCTTTGCCCGAAGCTCCGCCGAAAGCCCTTGCAAGCTGTCATAGCTGAAATCAGCGGGGATCAGGCGATCCTCATCCCGCCTTAGCTTTTCAACATCCTCATGCTGGCGTTCGATGAATGTCGCGTATAGCGCATCGCGCGCCAGCTGTTCGCGGATATCCGGGGTAATTTGCGCCAGGCTGGGCTCATTAGCTGCAAGCTTGTCGAAGGATACATCAGGCATTGATAATAGTCGAAAAGCGCTTCTTTTCTGACCATCTTGATTGACCTGGATGCCCCGGGCCATCGCTTCCTTTGACGTAAGTATCAGATTTTCAAGGATATTTCGTCCAGCCGACAGCGCTGCACTCTTTTCCTCAAACATCCTACGGCGCAGGTCACCAACACAACCAAGGGAAATACCAAGCCCCGTCAGGCGCTGATCAGCGTTATCCGCTCGCAATGACAGCCGGTATTCGGCGCGCGAGGTAAACATGCGATAGGGCTCTGAAACGCCTCGTGTGATCAGATCATCTACCATTACACCAATGTAACTATCGGCACGACCAAAGCTGATCGGATTGCGCCCTAGTGCAGTTGCCGCGGCGTTGAGGCCCGCGACCAGCCCCTGTGCCGCCGCCTCTTCGTAACCGGTGGTTCCGTTGATTTGCCCCGCAAGATACAGACCGCGAACGTCCTTGAGCTCCAAACTCGCGGTCAAAGCGCGCGGATCCACAAAGTCATACTCTATTGCATAACCAGGCTGCGTGATGACCGCCGCTTCCAGGCCTGCAATAGATCGAACATATTCTTCCTGAACCTCGACCGGCAACGAGGTTGAAATGCCGTTTGGATAAATCGTCGGATCGTCAAGCCCTTCTGGTTCAAGGAAAATCTGGTGCGATGTCTTGTCCGCGAAGCGCACCACCTTGTCCTCGATTGACGGACAGTAGCGCGGACCAACGCCGTCAATATGGCCGCCATACATCGCTGACCGCTTGAGATTATTGCGAATAATATCATGGGTCCGCTCATTCGTATGGGTGATCCCACATGAAATCTGGCGCGCGAAGGGGCGCTTGTGAAGAAAGGAAAACAACGCCGGATCTTCATCGCCCGGCTGCAATTCAAGCGTCCGCCAATCAATGCTGCGCCCATCAAGGCGTGGCGGCGTGCCGGTTTTAAGACGACCAAACGGCAACCCAAAAGAAGCAATCCGCTCTGCCAGCGGAACCGACGGCCGATCACCCATTCTTCCGCCCGGCCGCTGAACGTCACCAATATGGATTATCCCGCGCAAAAACGTCCCTGTACATAAAATCACGGACGGCGCGAACATCTCTGACGAGTCAGCCAGCCGCAGCCCCGCAACGGCGCCCTTCGCCATAATCAGATCGGATGCCTCGCCCTCAACCACTGTTATATTTGGCAAGGCGGCAAGTTCCGCCTGAATACCAAGCCGAAACAACCTGCGATCGGCTTGGGCGCGCGGCCCTTGCACCGCAGGGCCTTTACGCCGATTCAACAGTCGAAACTGGATACCGGCCATATCGGCAACCCGTCCCATAATTCCGTCAAACGCGTCAATTTCACGAACCAAATGGCCCTTGCCCAGACCGCCAATCGCCGGATTGCACGACATGACGCCGATGGTCTCGGCGCTCAAGGTCACAAGCGCAACCTGCACGCCCATACGCGCCGCAGCATGTGCAGCCTCGGCCCCCGCATGGCCGCCTCCAACAACGATGACGTCGAAATGTTTCACGTGAAACACTCCTCACTTTCCAATACAGAAGCTGGAGAAGATTTCATCCAACAAATCCTCAACATCAACCCGGCCCACCAAACTATCTAACGCCCGAATGGATCTGCGCAGCTCTTCCGCAGCCAATTCCGTTCGCTCGGATCTGCTCTTTACCTCAGCCTGCGCTGATTCCATAGCCCCAATCGCCAGCATCATCGCACTGCGATGCCTTTCGCGCGTCATAAGCCCCGCGCGTCCCGCTCGGTCCATCAAAATCTCGGTCACTTTACCAACCAAAGCATCAAGGCCTTGTCCAGTCAGACCCGAAACACCCGGCCCTTCCGGCCCGCCGAGGTCTGCCTTGCCAAGAACCGAAATATCCCCGACCTGCGGCGGCAACAGCGGCACTTCCTGTCCATCAAGCAAGAAGATCCGAAGATCGGCCTGCACTGCACGCTGCAGCGCTCGGTCGATCCCGATACTCTCTACCATGTCTTGAGTGGCCCGCAGCCCGGCTGTGTCCAAAAGGGTTACGGCAAGCCCGCCCAGATCCATCCGTACTTCGATCACATCGCGGGTCGTACCCTCAACATCGGATGTTATCGCAGCCTCGCGCCCGGCTAACGCATTGAGAAGAGTAGATTTTCCGGAGTTCGGTCGCCCAACAATAGCAACCTCAAATCCATCGCGAATGCGTTCTGCAGCACCAACACCAACTATTTCCCGGCGCAAATCGGCCTCAACGCCAGCCATAAGCCCAAGCACTTCTGGCGACACATCTACCGGAACATCCTCATCCGCAAAATCTATCGTTGCCTCAAGCAGCGCCGCCGCACGGATCAAATCGTTCCGCCAGCCCTCAGCCTTCTCGCCAAGCGCCCCCGATAAAACCCGCAAGGCCTGTTTGCGTTGCGCTTCGGTCTCTGCCTCAATCAGATCGGCAAGGCCCTCTACCTGCGCCAGATCCAGACAACCGTTCTCCAACGCGCGCCTTGTGAATTCACCCGGTTCCGCCATCCGCAACCCCGGCTGACCGCCAAGCGCCTTAAGCACAGCGGCAATCGTTGCCACGGCACCGTGGACATGCAACTCCGCCGCTTCTTCCCCGGTAAAGCTGGCACCCTTCGCGAACAAGATCACCAGCGCCTCGTCAAGCGCCTCACCATCCATCGCGATCCGCCGAACGGACGCGACACGCGGCTCCGGCAAACGTCCGCACATCGCCCCGACCGCCGCCCAGGATGCTGGCCCTGAAAGCCGAATCACACCAACCCCCGCCTTACCGCGCGCAGAAGCTAGGGCAAAGATCGTATCCATATATGTAACCTTTTGTTCTAAAAGAACAAATTAGGCGTTCATCGAATCGAAGAACTCGCTGTTGGTCTTGGTTTGCTTCAGTTTCGAGATCAGGAATTCGATCGCATCTGTCGTCCCCATTGGGTTGAGAATCCGACGCAGGACATAGGTTTTTTGCAGATCCTTCTGATCGACCAACAGATCTTCTTTCCGAGTACCGGATTTCAAGATGTCCATAGCCGGGAATACCCGCTTATCCGCTACCTTGCGGTCAAGCACGATTTCAGAGTTACCGGTGCCTTTGAATTCCTCAAAGATCACCTCATCCATCCGGCTGCCGGTATCGATCAAGGCAGTGGCGATAATTGTCAGGCTGCCCCCCTCTTCGATATTCCGCGCCGCTCCAAAGAACCGCTTCGGCCGCTGTAGGGCGTTGGCATCCACACCACCGGTCAACACTTTGCCGGATGATGGCACCACGGTGTTAAAGGCGCGACCCAATCGTGTGATCGAATCCAGCAAAATCACCACATCTCGCTTATGTTCGACCAGGCGCTTGGCCTTCTCGATAACCATTTCCGCCACGGCCACGTGCCGCGTCGCAGGCTCATCAAAGGTCGAGGATACGACCTCGCCCTTCACTGACCGCTGCATGTCGGTCACTTCCTCGGGCCGTTCATCAATCAGAAGCACCATCAGGTAGCATTCCGGATGGTTGGCCGCGATCGAATTGGCGATATTCTGCAAAAGCACCGTCTTACCTGTCCGCGGCGGCGCCACGATCAGCCCGCGCTGGCCTTTACCGATGGGCGATACAAGGTCAATGATCCGCGCGGAACGGTCGCGGATTGTCGGGTCCTCGATCTCCATCTTCAGGCGTTCATCAGGGTAAAGCGGCGTCAAGTTTTCGAAGGCAACCTTGTGGCGCGCACGTTCCGGATCTTCGAAGTTGATTGCATTAACCTTGGTCAGGGCAAAGTAACGCTCATTGTCGCCAGGCGCACGAATATCTCCGTCAACTGTATCGCCGGTACGCAACGAATATTGTCGCAGCATTTCCGGGCTGACATAGATATCATCGGGCCCCGCCAGATAGTTGGCTGACGGCGAGCGCAAGAAACCGAAACCATCTTGCAAAACTTCAAGAACACCGTCGCCGCCGATCTCCCAGCCCTCTTCAGCAAGCTCTTTAAGGATCGAGAACATCATCTCGCCCTTACGCATGGTAGAGGCGTTCTCGATGTCCAGCTCTTCAGCCATCGACAACAGGTCAGCCGGGCTTTTTTTCTTCAGATCGGCAAGGTTCAAGCGTTCTTCGCTCATGGTCATATCTCAGTTTTGGCCCGACCTTGTGGTCAGGCGATGTCATTATCAGGGGAAAATCCACTCCGGACGGAGGGTTGAGCGAACCGATACACCCAAGATTGGCACCGAGTCAATGAAACCTCAGAATTTCACGATTACCGATATGACGATCACCGCCAATAGAACGGTCGGAACTTCATTCATTATCCGGTAATGACGACCATCACGGGTATTCGCGCCAGCCACAAAGTCTTTGCGGCGGTGACCCAGCCAATGGTGAAACCAGGTCATCGCCAGGACCGCGCCCGCCTTGGTCCATGGCCAGACCTGCCCCCAATCAACGATCCCCGGCGTAAACACCAATGCAAGACCAAAAACCCAAGTCGCGATCATAGCCGGGTTCATGATAAGCCGCAGAAGCTTCCTCTCCATCTTTTGAAACAAAAGATCAGTCTTACTTCCTGCCGCAACCTCTCCGGTGTGATACACGAACAATCGTGGCAGATAGAAAATACCCGCCATCCAAGAAATGACTGAGATAACATGAAGTGCTTTGGTCCAGGGATAGACCGAGGCCAGAAAATCGCCCATCGCCAGACCTTCCAATAAGACTGCGGCCCAACCCTTCTAATAAGAAAGAAAGATTCTTAAAAGATGATGTTTATGTAGGCCCTGTGGGTATCGGGATAAGCTAAACCATACCCTATTTTGTCCACACCCGGATAAGCCTGTGGACAAAGCAAGGACATAAATTCCGGAAATTAATTACTTTAATAACAATATGTTAAGATAGATGCATGAGGGAACTTTAGAATTCATCAGCCAACCAAAGCCAAACACACACCTCATCCACAGCCTTATGATTCATCCGCGCACAGCGGGAGGAATCGTCCCGGAAACCTTGACAACGGCCAGGTTTGCAGTGCTTGTCAGGGTTGAAAAATCGCCCCCAGCTTTATCCGCCGACCTGACGTTCAGATACCCACAGGCCTTTCCACATGACTGATCAGCAAAGAGCCAAGATCATCCTGGCCTCTGGCTCCGCCATCCGGGCGCAGATGTTGCGCAATGCTGGCATCACCTTCACCACATCCCTGCCACGCGTCGATGAAGAAGCAATCCGCGCAAGCCTTCTAGCTGAAGCCGCCGGGCCACATGACATTGCTGATCACCTCGCCGAAGTCAAAGCCCGCAAGACCTCAGATCGAGAGCCCGACGCCTTGGTTATCGGTGCCGATC
>JBATTI010000482.1:0-1852 GCA_049670445.1 Albidovulum sp.
GATCCGGCGCGATACCAGACCATATGGGTGACAACCGGGGCGCGGTGATCTTCGATCACGATGCCTTGCATACCGTTTTCGAGTGTGAAGGTTGTTACCTCGTCCGCAAAAGCGGCGGGTACGAACAGCAAGGCCGCTGATAGTAAGCCAGAAAAGCGGATCACATTGATCCTCCTTGAAAAGTTCAGCCTATCTGTAGCGATATGGTCGGCCTGCTCAAGCCGGATGTCATCACAGGCAGCACAATTCGGCGTTACTTCGCTGCTGCGGTTTCTTCGGGAGGGGCGCCAACGGTGCGCACACCTGCGGCGCGCCAACGCTCAAGCTCCTGATATTGATCCAGCGACATTGGCGTATAGGCTTTGTAATAGACATTGACGTTGAACAGCCGTTCAAGCAAACGGCCGTCGTTTTTGCGCCGATACTCAAGATCTTCGGCCGCCAGCGCAGTGCGAATATCAGCTGCCGTGCCAAAACGCGTGGCATAGGACACAAGGCCGCCATTGCCTGCCGCAATGTTACCCGGTGTCAGCGCCGCCGGATTGCCCCCAAGGGCGGCAACGGCATCGGCTTCCGGGGTCGGATCGGTGATATTGCGGCCACCCGGCGTTGGGTCAGGCAGTTGCGCCACATCTTCGGGCATGGTCAGCGGCTTGGTCGGCAAGATCGCAAATTCATCCGGGCTGCGGCTTTGCGACTTGATGTGCATCAACTGCGGTACGGTTTCGGACCGGCCACAAGCAGACAGCGCCAGTGCCGTCACTGCCGCGACCCCAAGGATGCCAAATCTGATCCGCATGTAAAACTCCCGCACTGACGACCCGTCTTAACCTATGAATATCGGCGCGTCACGGGGTCTTGTGGCGCCCGGCAAAAAACACCAGGCCAAACGCCCCCAGAAAAATCGCCACATCGGCCACATTGAACGAATAAGGATTATCCCAACCGGGCAGCGATGTATTGAGAAAATCCGCAACCGCGCCGTAAAACAGCCGGTCTATGACATTGCCCAGCGCCCCGCCAATCAAGATGCCCGCGAAGATCTGTACCGCCTGATTGCTGCGTTCGCGCCGCGCCCAAATCCAGATCCAGACCGAAATCGCAAGGGCCAGAAGAATCAGCAGCCAGCGTGTCAGATCGGCAGTATTGGACAAAAGCCCAAAGTTGATGCCCCGGTTCCATGCCATCCGGAACTGCAAATAGGGCGGGAACACCGCTATATATTGCACCTGTTCCAGCGCCAGCACATGAACGACCAGATATTTGCTGATCTGATCAAGGGCAAGAACCGCCACTGCCGCTGATAAAAGCTGCCGCATCCTGCCCTCAGTGCCTGAAATGACGCATCGCGGTGAAGACCATGGCAAGGCCGCGCGCGTCGGCTGCCGCAATCACATCGGCGTCGCGCATTGATCCGCCGGGCTGGATAATCGCTGTCGCACCCGCCTCTGCCGCCGCAATCAGCCCGTCGGCGAAGGGAAAGAACGCATCTGACGCCACGACAGAGCCTTTGGTCAGCGGCGTTGCAAGGCCCAAGGCCTCGGCCATGTCTTCGGATTTGCGCGCGGCGATACGGGTCGAATCAATCCGGCTCATCTGGCCTGCGCCGATACCGACGGTGGCGCCGTCTTTGACATAGATAATCGCATTTGATTTCACATGTTTAGCGACTTTCCACGCGAACATCAGATCGGCAAGTTCGGCACCCGTTGGCGCACGTTTGGTCACCACTTGCAAGGCATCTGCGGCCAGACTGCCATTGTCGCGGTCTTGCACCAAAAAGCCCCCCGCGACCTGACGGAACGTCAGCCCTGCCGTGGCCGGATCGGGCAAGGCATCGACGGTCAACAAA
>JBATTI010000483.1:0-1540 GCA_049670445.1 Albidovulum sp.
CCCTTGCCCGGCCTGGGCCTTGAGGGCCTCTCTCCCTATTGGGCCGGTCAGGTGCAAAGGCTGCAAGATGGCGCGGGACTTGCGCGTTTCAAACAAGCGTTCGGGCCCAACCGATCCCCCCTTTATACCGCAGCACCCGGCCGGTTGACGCTTGGCGTGGTCGCGACCGAAATCGCCCGCAGCATCCGCTATCCTGCGCCGATCATGCCGCAAAGTGACACCACCGGCAGGGGGTATTGGCCTGTGCCTCAAGATCTTCATGATCAATCCTCAATATCATGATGATCAAGTTGCATTTGATAATTGCGGGTAGGCATGGCACAGGGGGGAGACGGGTTCTATACATCCCCGCCGATTTGCACTTTGATCAAGAAAGCCCTGCCAATGTCCGATCCGCTCTCTCGTCTGCTCGAATCCCGTGATTGGCTTTTGGCTGATGGCGCCACCGGCACCAATCTGTTCAACATGGGGCTGGAAGCGGGTGATCCGCCAGAGCTTTGGAACACCGACAAACCCGACAATATCCGCGCGCTTTATCGCGGCGCGGTCGACGCGGGCAGCGACATATTCTTGACCAACACATTTGGCGGCAATGCCGCGCGCCTGAAGCTGCATAACGCCCAATCACGTGTTCACGAATTGAACCGGGTTGGCGCCAGCCTTGGCCGCGAAATTGCCGATGCCGCAGGCAGGCCGGTCATCGTTGCAGGCTCTATCGGCCCCACGGGCGAGATTATGGAGCCTATGGGCGCGCTCAACCACAAGCTGGCGGTTGAGATCTTTCACGAACAGGCCGAAGGATTGAAGGCGGGCGGCGCCGATGTGCTTTGGGTCGAAACCATTTCAGCCTTTGAAGAATATCAAGCCGCAGCAGAGGCTTGCGCCTTGGCAAACATGCCGTGGTGCGGCACGATGAGCTTCGATACGGCAGGTCGCACCATGATGGGCCTGACCTCGGCGCAGATGGCCGCCAAGGTTGAAAAACTGGCGCATCCGCCGATCGGTTTTGGCGCAAACTGCGGTGTTGGCGCGTCAGATCTGATGCGCACACTTTTGGGATTTGTCGCGGCGGGGTCTGAACGCCCGATCGTGGCCAAGGGCAATGCCGGCATCCCGAAATATCATGATGGCCATATCCATTATGACGGCACCCCCGAACTGATGGGCAATTACGCAGCTCTTGCGCGTGATGCGGGTGCCACGATCATTGGCGGTTGCTGCGGCACGATGCCCGAGCATCTTCGCGCCATGCGCCACGCGCTTGAGACGCGCCCGCGCGGACCACGCCCAACCTTGGAAGAGATCACCAAGCAGCTTGGCGCTTTTTCCTCGGCCTCGGACGGAACCGACGGCGAAGGCCCGGTGCGCGCACCACGTCAGGGGCGCCGACGCAGCTGACGTATCGCAGCTGACCGATCCATGTAAGTGGCGCGCCGAAAGCGAATTATCATAGCAAATATTCGACGCGCGTTGCCCCATCGCGCGTCTATTTTCAGTCGTCGCATGATGGCAGCCTGCGCATGCGCCCTTGGTCAACAAG
>JBATTI010000484.1:0-2908 GCA_049670445.1 Albidovulum sp.
GATGCCCTGGAGACGGGCAGCGCCTTCACGCTGACTGATTTGCAAATAAGCAATCCGCAGTTTAGCGCCTCTGCCGCCGGGGATGACGGGGCCTATAGGGTGGACGCCCGGCTGCGCGATATGGCGATACTGGTGCCGGGTTTTCCCGGAGAGTTGGGCATAACGGGCCGTGTTGCGCAAACGTCTGCGGGATCCAATCTGGCGCTAAACGGCAGCGGCCCGGGCCAGACCAGCGCCACGGTGGCAGGCAGTATCGCTGCTGACTTTAGCCAGATCGATATTGTGACGTCTGGCAATAGCCAATCGGCCGTCTTGAACAACATCCTGGCGCCGCGCAGCATTGACGGGCCAGTGCGCTTTGATTTGCACATGAAAGGGCCACCGGTGTTGGCCTCTCTAAGCGGTAAGATCAGCGCTGATGCATTGCGCGTGGCCTCACCCGAAGAGCGTCTTTCGGTCGAAAAGGGCAGCGTTAATGCCGATTTGACCGGCGGGCGCGCCAATGTAACCGGCAGTGCCACGTTGCGCGGCGGTGGGCGGATTGACCTATCGGGCCCCGTTGATCTGACCGCGCCATAAAATGGCGCCCTGGTGGTGGAGCTGTTCCGTGCCCGCCTGCATGACCCAAACTTGTTTGAAACCCAGCTAAGCGGGCGGATCACCATTGATGGGCCATTGTTGGGCGGCGCGGTTATCGGCGGGGCTGTCACCTTGCACGAAAGCGAAATCTCGGTCGCGCCTGCCAGTTTCGATGGCGGGACAGTGCCACAGATTTCACATGTGAACACCTCGGCCAAGGCCGCAAAGACATTGTCGCGGGCCGGCCTGACCCGACCGAAAGCGGTGAGGGCCGGGGACCGCGGCATTTATGGGCTGGATCTTGAGATATCCGCTCCGGCACGGCTTTTCGTGCGGGGTCGCGGGCTTGATGCCGAGCTTTCGGGCCGTTTGCGCCTGCGCGGCACAACAAATGATGTACAACCCTCCGGGCAATTCGACCTTATCCGCGGGCGCTTTGATCTGTTGGGCAAGCGCTTTGTTCTGGACGAAGGCCTGGTGCAACTTTTGGGTTCTTTTGTGCCCTATCTGAACTTTTCCGCATCAGCAGATACGTTCGGGTCAACGGCTACGGTGGTGCTTGAAGGTCTGGCGTCAGCGCCTCAGGTGCATTTCACCTCTTCCTCCGGCCTGCCCGAGGAAGAGGTGATATCGCAGCTATTGTTCGGCGACGGTCTTGATAACATCTCGGCCTTCCAGCTTGCACAGCTCGCCACGGCGGTTGCAACCTTGACGGGCCGTGGTGGCGAAGGGATTGTCGTGCGGTTACGCAAGAACTTCAAGCTCGACGATCTGGACATTACCGCCGACGAAGACGGAGATGCGGCACTTAAGGCCGGAAAGTACTTGTCTGATAAGATCTATTCCGAAGCCTCTGTTGGAGCGGACGGCAAAAGCCAGATTGACCTGAACCTGGATCTGAATTCAGACCTGAGTTTGCGCGGTACTGTGGGAACAGACGGCACCTCGGGCGTCGGTATCTTTTTCAACAAAGATTATTGAGGCGCGCGTTGTAGTCGCGCGAGTTCGGCATTCAAGACCGCGCCGAAAAGCACGATATAGGCCGAAAGATAAAGCCACATCATCAAGGCAATGACAGCGCCAATCGCACCGTAGACACGGTTATAGCTGCCGAAATTCTCAAGGTAGAGTGAAAATGCAAAGGACGCCAAAGCCCAAAGCACGGCGGCGACGACACTGCCGGTACTTATCCAGCGGTGGCGCTTTTCTGCAGCCGTGGCCCCAAATCGGTAAAACAGGCCCAAGGTTGCGTTGACGACAATGATCAAGACAGCCCACGGCAAAAACCGCAAGATCAGCGCCGCCAAGGGGCCAAGCGGTAAAACGCTAAGCAAAAGCGGAACGGCAACCACCATCGCCAGCGCCAGCAGGATGACGACCATCAGTGCGGCCGTTATCGCCAATGAACCGGCCAGCCGCATGAAACCTGCTCGATGGCCGCGTTCTTGGACGGCATTCAGCCCTGAAATAAGGGCCGAAACCGCCGAATGAACCGAGTAGAGGGCAATCGCAAGTGGCAAGACCGTGGCCCAGCGCCAGCCGCTTGAGTGAGCCGAAATCAATGCATTCATCTGCGTCTCAATAAGGCCAAAAGCCGCCTCGGGGATCAGCCCGTGCAGGTTCGCGAGGTAATCTTGCATCACCATCGGATCCGAAAAGATGCCCCAAAGCGCGATTATCGCGGCCATGCCGGGGAAAATTGCAAACATCGAATAGAACGCCACGCCAGCGGCGATCAGGCCAACATTGCGTTTGTCGAGGGCGGCCCAAATGGCGCGGGCCAAGCGGGCTGGAAAGGAAGCAATCGGGGCTGAATAGGCCGTCATCGGTTTGCCTTTTGTGACTGGCGCCAACCCTAAGGCCGCTTTGGCAGTGCGGTCAAACTTGCCTTTTTCGCGCCCGCATGCAGTGATCTGTAAAACCGCCGTCGCGCGGGTAAATTTGGCGAGGAATACCATGATCCGGGCTGGCATTGTGGCGATATTTTGGGGGGTGGGTGCCGTAGCGGCCGACCTGCCGCCACCAATTACTGATGATGATTACGGTCCGGTGGTGGTGGCCGAGGCAAAGCTGGGGCAGCTTTTGTTTTATGATCCGATTTTGTCGGGGGGTCGCAATATTGCCTGTTCGACCTGCCATCACCCGCGTTTTGGGACCTCTGACGGTGTTTCCTTGGGGCTTGGCGATGGCGGCATCGGCCTTGGACCCGCGCGCACCGTTGATCCGGATAACATGCCCGAGCAGCGAATCCCGCGCAATGCGCCCGCACTTTTCAACCTTGGCGCGCTGGAGTTCAAAAGCATGTTCGCCGATGGCCGGATTGAGGAAG
>JBATTI010000485.1:0-4124 GCA_049670445.1 Albidovulum sp.
CCCCGACGCCCGCCTTGATTGTCGGCAAGAAGACCGTGGTGAAGACGCGCGGGAAGGAATAGCCATCGACAAAGGCGGTTTCATCCAGCTCTTTTGGCACGCCCCCCATAAAGCCTTCAAGGATCCAGACCGCCAGCGGGATGTTGAAAAGACAATGCGCAAGGGCCACGGCCCAATGGGTGTCAAACAGCCCGACGGCTGAGTAAAGCTGAAAGAACGGCAAGGCGAAAACCGCCGCAGGTGCCATGCGGTTGGTCAGAAGCCAGAAGAAAAGCTGCTTGTCGCCCAAGAACCGATAGCGCGAGAACGCATAGGCCGCCGGCAAAGCTACGGCGACAGAAATTACCGTATTAATAGACACATAGATGATGGAATTTATGTATCCCCAATACCAGGTCGGATCGGTGAAGATGGTCCGGTAGCTGTCAAGCGTCCAGACCTTGGGGAACAGCGAGAAGCCGCCAAGAATTTCCTGGGTGGTCTTGAAGCTCATCGCGACAAGCCAATAAATCGGCAGCATCAGAAACAAGATATAGAGGATTGGGATAATGGATCTTTTACGCATGTCTTGCCCCTATTTCACGTCATTGCGGGTCATAAGCGTGTAGAAAAGCCATGACACCAGCAGGGTGATGGCAAAGTAGATCAGGCTCATCGCCGCCGCGGGCCCAAGGTCAAACTGGCCAAGGGCGATCTTGACCAGATCAATCGACAAAAGTGTGGTCGAATTACCGGGGCCGCCGCCGGTCAGAACGAAGGGTTCGGTATAGACGTTGAAGCTGTCCATGAAGCGCAGAAGGATCGCGATGGTCAGCACCTGTTTCATCTTCGGCAGCTGGATATAGCGAAACACCGACCAGTTTGAGGCGCCATCAATCTTGGCTGCCTGATAATAGGCGTCGGGGATCGACACCAAACCCGCATAGCACAACAGCACCACAAGCGAGGTCCAGTGCCATACATCCATGGTGATGATCGTGGCCCATGCGGCGAAGGGGCTGCGTGTCATGTTATAGTCAATGCCAAGGACGTGGTTCATGAAATAGCCCAAAAGGCCGATGTCGGGCAAAGTGAAGATGTTCCACATCGCGCCGACCACATTCCAAGGGATCAGCATCGGCAAAGCCATAGTGACAAGGCAAACCGGCACCCAGAAGCCCTGACGTGGCATCGAAAGGGCGATAATGATGCCCAAGGGCACTTCGATGATCAGGATCAGCCCGGTGAAAAGCGCCTGCCGGCCAAGGGCTGCGTGAAACCGTTCGGATCGGATGATATCCTCGAACCAGCCCAGCCCATGCCAGAAGAACAGATTGTCACCAAAGGTCTCCTGCACCGAATAATTGACGACTGTCATCATCGGGATCAGCGCGTTGAACGCCACCAGCAGCAAGACCGGCAGCACGAAAAACCAGGCTTTTTGATTGACCTTACGCATCACGCGGCCCCTTTCGCTTGGGTGGCAATCCAGCCGTCCCGGTAAAGCCGGGTGCGGGCCGGATCAAAGCGCAGATGCACCGTATCGCCCTGCCCGGGAACCTGGTCTTCGACAATGGCGGAAACGCGGGCGCTGCCGATCATGGCTTCCACCACCAAATGGCGGCCAAGATCGGTGACTTTGCGCACCACGGCGGGCAGGCCTTTGTCGCCAAGGCCCACGAATTCGGGGCGGATGCCCAGCTCGACCCGGCCCTCGCCCCGCATGACCGGGCCTTCCAGCGCCACTTGCTGGCCACAGACAAAAGCCGCATCGCCGCGCAATTCACATGGCAAGACATTCATGCCGGGAGAGCCGATGAAATGGCCGACGAATGTATGTTGCGGGCGTTCAAACAGTTCAACCGGGGTGCCGATCTGCACGATCTGGCCGTCTTGCATCACCACGACCTGATCGGCAAAGGTCAGGGCCTCGGTCTGATCATGGGTGACATAGATCATCGTGGCGCGCACACGCTGGTGCAGTTCTTTCAGCTTGGAGCGCAGCTTCCATTTCAGATGCGGGTCGATGACGGTAAGTGGCTCGTCAAACATCACCACGTTGACATCATCGCGCACCAGCCCCCGCCCCATGGAGATCTTTTGTTTGTTATCGGGCGTAAGCCCCGCCGCACGGGTGCCCAGCATTTCGGTCACCTCAAGCATTTCGGCAATCTCTGTCACACGGGCCTTGACCCGGCCTTCATCCACGCCGCGATTGCGCAAAGGGAAGGCAAGGTTATCAAAAACGCTCATCGTGTCGTAGATAACCGGAAACTGGAACACTTGTGCGATATTGCGCTGATCGGGCGGAAGATCGGTCACATCCTTGCCGTCAAACAGGATGCGGCCTTCGGAAGGGGTCAAAAGACCCGAGATGATGTTCAAAAGCGTGGATTTTCCGCAGCCGGACGGGCCCAAAAGCGCGTAAGCGCCGCCATCGCTCCAATCAAGGTCGATTTCCTTGAGGGCATAATCATCGGGGCCTTGCGGGGCCGCCGTATAGCTGTGGCGCAATTTGCTCAGGGTGATTTTGGCCATATCCGCCCCCTATGCCACAAGCACGCCATCGGGCGCGAAATAGAAACATTGACTTGCATCCATGTAAAACCGGTGATCCTCTCCGATGCGGTAAGGGTGCACACCGGGGGCAAGCGACACCCAGGTATCCGCGCCGATCAAGAAATGCGCAGAGCTTTCAGAGCCGCTGAGTTCGGTGATCAGGACCTTGCCGGTAAGTTCCACCTGATTGCCGCCGCGGTCTTCGGGGCTGACGTAATGCGGGCGAATGGCCACGGTATAGGGGCCATCCGTCAGACCGGCGGCGGCCCCGGTCAGGGGCCAGGTGGTGCCGTCGCCAAGCTGCGCGGTCGCACCGGCCTTGGTGATCGGGGCAAAGTTGATCGGCGGGTCGGAAAACACCATGGCCGAGGTCAGCGTGTTGGGTTTGCGGTAAATATCAACCGTGGGGCCAAACTGGGTGACATGGCCATCGCTCATCAGTGCGGTACAGCCGCCCAGCATCAGGGCTTCGGCAGGTTCAGAGGTGGCATAAACCACAACCGCGCCGCGGCCTGCGAAAAGTTCGGGCAGCTGGTCGCGCAATTCCTCGCGCAGCTTATAGTCAAGGTTGGCAAGCGGTTCGTCCAGAAACACCGCCTCACTTTCCTTGGCGATAGCGCGGGCAAGGGCTGTGCGTTGTTGCTGGCCGCCGGACAGCTCATGCGGGCGGCGGTGCAGCATCGGGCGCAGTTGCAAAACGTCGGCTGCATCCTCGACCCGGCCCTGAATTTCCGACTTCGCCATTCCAGCCACACGCAGCGGCGAGGCGATGTTTTCAAAGACGGTCATATGGGGGTAATTGACAAAGAACTGATGGACAAGGCTGATGTTGCGCTTTTGCGGGCTCATCCCGGTCACGTCGTGACCTTTCATGATCATGCGCCCCGATGACGGGCGGTCCAGCCCGGCCATGACCTTGATCAGCGATGATTTTCCCGATCCGGTTTCGCCAAGCAAAACATTGAAGCGCCCCGGTTCAAGTACAAGGTCAGTGGGTTTGATATGGGTGATCTGACCAACTTTCTTGGTGATCGCCCTAAGTTCAAGCGTCATATCCGGTCCCTGCCAAGCTTGATCCATACGCCGTTGTCATCTTGTGGCGAAAAGACCGGAGCCCGAAGGCTCCGGTTTCGGCTGCCCGGATGTGATGATCCGGGCCGCACGAGGGAGAGTTTAGTTCTCAGCCCATTGCTGGATCAACTCATCATAGCTGACAGTCACGCCTTGCTCTTTTTCGTTCTCAAGCTTGGCATGGGGGCCGTTTTCCTTGCCCAGCCATTCAGAGGGATCGACCTCGGGGTTCAGGCGCGGGCCACAGCCGCCATAGACATTGCCCGCCTCATCGGCCGCTTGCATCCGCGCCATGGTGATGTCCATCTCGCCGGCCAGGCGGTCCATCGCCTCTTGCGGGGTGAAGGCGCCCGAGTTCACGTCACCGATCTGCTGCCACCAGATCTGCGCCAGCTTCGGATAGTCAGGCACGTTGATGCCGGTGGGCGACCAGCGCACCCGGTCGGGTGAGCGGTAGAATTCCACCAGACCACCCAGTTTCGCCGCACGTTCGGTGAAGCTTTCGTGGCGCACGG
>JBATTI010000486.1:0-3991 GCA_049670445.1 Albidovulum sp.
CGCAGTTTCGGCAGCGCCTCGGCGGGCAGGCCCTGCATGCCTTGTTTGACGGCCGCTATATGCACCAGCAGATAGACCGCACCGAAATAGAGGAAGGCGGGGAAGATCGAGACAAGGACGATATCCACATAGGGAATCTGCGTGAACTCTGACATCAGGAAGGCGCCAGCGCCCATCAGGGGGGGCATGATTTGCCCGCCGGTTGAGGCCGCAGCCTCGATCCCGCCCGCTTGTGCGGGGCGGTAGCCGAGCCTTTTCATCAATGGAATGGTAAACGCGCCCGTCGTGACCACATTGGCAATCGCAGAGCCGCTGATCGACCCCATTCCCGCCGATGCGATGACGGCGGCTTTGGCGGGGCCGCCGCGCTGTTTGCCGGTGGCCGCATAGGCAAGGTCAATGAAGAATTTGCCCGCACCCGTCACTTCCAGAAATGCGCCGAAAAGCACGAAGACAAAAATGAATGTTGCCGCAACCCCAAGCGGCAGGCCAAAGATGCCTTCGGCACCCAGTGTCAACTGGCTGGCGAGGCGTTCAAGTGTATAGCCGCGATGGTTCAGGATGCCCGGCATCCAGTCGGCAAGGAACGGCAATTCGCCGCGATTGCCGGCAAAGGCATAGGCGATGAAAATCGCCCCGATGACAGCCATGCCCAGCCCCACAGCGCGGCGGGCGCCTTCAAGCACGATCAGGGCGGTGATGATACCGATCAAAACGTCGATCTGGCGCGGGAAAATCGCGTTTGCGATTGCATCGATGTTCAGCGGCACCCAGGCGCTTGCCAGAATTGCGCAGGCAATCAGCGGCCCATCAATCGCCCAGCCAAGCTTGCCGCGCGCATGTCCCTGACCAAAAACCGGGTAGATCAAGAAGCAAAGGACCAGAATGAAGCCAAGGTGGATGGGCCGCTGGAAGAACAATCCAAGTGGCTTGATGCCTGCCGCGTAAAGTTGAAACAAAGACAGTGCTATGCCGACGATGGCGATGACACGCAGCAGGTTGCGCGGTGTCGAAAGCGTTGGTTGGGGCATGGCTGGGCGTTCTGAAAGCGCGGCTGTCATCAATTCATTCTCCGGCTAAGGCGATGCGGACGCGGGCGCGTGGCGCAACCTTTGAGAGCGACACTTCGGTTCCATGAATGCTTATCCGGTGATTGACCCGGCCTGCTCCGGGTCGCAGGATATAGGCATTGCCCGGCACCGCCTCGTTTATGTCTTGGATGAAGTAGCCCCCCGTGCCGTCCGATATCTGCACCCCACGCCCCGGAACATGATCAAGCCCCGCGGCGAAATCGGGAAGATGCGCGCGGACCAGAACCATGCGGCCGTCTTGATTTTCGTAACAATCCGCAACTTCAAAGCCTTGCACGGAATGATGCCAGAGAATGCACCAGCCTGACCCTTCGGGCACATCAAATCTGGCAAGAGTTTCGCCTGTATCAACGCGCGTCGCGGTCAGTGTGGCGGCCGGTATTTGTGTTGCGATGATTGAAAGAAGGAGGGCGAAAAGCCCTCCCTCCAAAAGCCGCGTCACGGGCGCAAGGCGTCCGGGATTGTCGCCCCGGTTTCTTCAAAGTAGCGGATTGCCCCGGGGTGCAGCGGGATCGGCGAGGCGGCCAATGCCAGCTCTACGGTGGTTTCATTTGCGGCGGGATGAACTGCCTGAAGCTCTGCAATATTTTCATACATCGCGCTGGTGATTGCGTAGACCACATCATCGGGCATGTCCGATGACACGACCAGGACGTTTGGCACACCGATGACCGTCACGTCATTATCGACGCCAGCATATGTGCCACCCGCAAGGGTTGTTGTGGCGAATACGGGGTTGGCGGCGTCGGCGGCGGCAAGCTCTTCTTCGGTCAGCGCGATCACGGCGATCTTGTTGGTGGTCGCAAGGTTGAGAATCGATGATGTCGGCGCGCCAACGGACCAAAAGCCCGCATCGATATCGCCGTTTGCAAGCGCATCTGCGGTTTCGTTGAAATTCAGGCGCTGTTCGTCGATGTCATCATAGGTGATGCCGTTCGCGGTCAGGATCTGTTCGGCGTTAACCTCGGTGCCCGAACCCGGCGCGCCAATGGAAACGCGTTTGCCAACCATGTCTTGCAACGAGGTGATGCCGCTGCCTTCAAGCACCACAATCTGCACCATATTCGCATATGCCACGCCCATTGAACGCAACATTGGCAATTGCTGGCCTTCAAAGCGACCGGTGCCGGTGTAGGCCTGTTGCACGGTATCCGCGAGCCCGAGTGCCACGTCAGCGTCACCGGTGGCGATCAGACCCATGTTTTCAACGGAAGCGCCGGTGACTTCGGCGGTCGCGGCATAGCCTTCTACATGGTTGTTGATGATCTCGGCCAGGCCGCCGCCGATTGGATAATAGACGCCCCCGGTGCCGCCTGTTGCAATTGACAGCTGCTCTTGCGCGGATGCGGGTACTGCTGCCAGTACAAGCGTTGCGGCCGCAAGTGTATTCAGAAATTTCATTGCTTGGTCCTCCCTTGGGTCAGTATTTGCACGACCCAGCTTATTGAGATCAAAGCAACATTCCAAGGCGTTTGAATTTCACATGAAAACAAAAGCTTAGCACTGTGATTTGACGTGCGGCGCCAACTGGCAGAAGCCGGTAGCAAGTGGCGCTGCGCTGCGCGCCACATTCTTATAGGCGCATATCCTATGACGCGCTGCGCGATCCTGACGCGCTGGATTGCATGTGCCGAACGGGTGTATCGGGGGCGTGCGGCCTTCCTAAGGTGCGGTGATTGGCGGCGGCTTGCGACGCTTGCCTGACAGTGCATTTCCGGCAAGCGCTGCAAGCAGCACGGCACCACCGATCAGCGTATTGACGCTTGCCGTTTCGCCAAGGAAAAGCCAGACCCACAGCGGGCCAAGCAGGACCTCGGCCAGCGATAAGAGGGCAAGTTCCGCCGCAGGCAGGCTGCGTGACCCCAGCGTGTAAAGGATCAGCCCGGCACCCACCTGAAACACCCCCATACCCATGGAGATGGCGCCATCGTGCAAGCTGAGAGCAAGGGACAGCCCCGAGAATTGGCATATCGCAAAGGTGACGACGATGGCGAACAGACCGGACAGGAAAACCGAGGGAAGCATTTCGCCCGTCCGCCCCCATCGCAAAGCGACGGTGAAGACCGCAAAGCCAAATGCCGACCCAAGAGCGGCAAGGCTGCCTTTCAGGACGACGCTGCCGGACTTATCCGCAACCATGATCGCGATCCCGCCTATGGCAACGGCAATCGCAACCCAGGTTGCAAGGCGCACGCGTTCGCGCAAAACGACCCAACCGAGGACAGCAGCCATGAACGGCGCTGTCGCAAAAAGCAGCATGGCATTCGCGACAGAGGTGTTCTGGATTGAGTAGATCCCACCGGAATAGGCTGCAACCAGTGAAAGCCCGGCGACAACAGCGGGAAAGCCGATGCGGCGGATCTGAACAAAGGGGCTTTCGCCCGACCGCAGCCGTATGACCACGTAAAGAAGCAGCGACATACTGATCGACCGATAAAGCAATATCTGCCAGACGACGGCGTCTTCGATCAGGCGAATGCCAAGACCGACGGTTGACCACAAAACCCCGGCCGCAAACACGAAGAGCATGCCGTATTTGTGGGCATCCGCGGTGGAAATGCGAGCGGTCAAAGATGTCATGTCGCGCCTTTCAATGAGGTCTTGCCTTGCACGCTACCCGCTTTGGGCGGCCTCGTATCCCCCAAAAGTCGATGTTGAACAGCGATGATGCAAAGAGACCGCCTGTAACAAGCAGCTGATCGAACATGCCGCGCGCACTGCCATTCACTTCAAGCTGAAGCGCCCCCCCCATCAAATGTGAGGTTACCGTCGATCGTCATCGTGCCGGGCGACGTGCCGTGTGCCAGAGTTCCGCCAGTGTTTACAACGACAGTGCTTGTAATCGTACCTCCGGTTGCCTTTCAGCAGGCCGTTTTCCCCAATTTTGAAGGTGTTCCCCC
>JBATTI010000487.1:0-2846 GCA_049670445.1 Albidovulum sp.
AGTACCTGCGATCCGTAAGGCATGTCGGTCAGGGTGAAAGGTGCCGCGCCGGGATGATTGGCGGCGAATGAGCTGTGATTGGCCGGGTGCCAGTCCTGGGTCAGCACCCGCACCGGAAATTCAGCCAATAGCAGGTTGATGGGTGCAATAATCGCATCGCCCTCGGCAACGGCCAGCGCGCCGCCGGGGCAAAAATCATTTTGCACATCGATCACGATCAAGGCTTCATTGGGAGGGCGCATGGCAGTCCTTTCGCTGATTGCCTATCGGTAAGAGGCCAACAGCCCCCGGTCAATGCTTTGCGGCAAGCTATTGTTGCCCCCGTGCCGGGGAATTGCTAAAGGCGGCCTCCTTTCCAATGAACCGGATGGCTTGAATGACCGCGCTTACGCTGGGTGTTGATTTCGGCACTTCGAACACTGCGGCGGCAGTGTTTGAAGATGGCCGCGCGCGATTGATTGCGCTGGAGCCGGGCCATGACACGCTACCGACGGCGGTATTCATGGATTATTCCGCGCGCCGCACCTTGTTTGGCCGGGCGGCGGTGGCGGCAATGGTCGATGGGCGCGAAGGGCGGTTCATGCGGTCGCTCAAAAGCATTTTGGGCACGCCTTTGGCCCGCGAGCGGCGGTCTTTTTTGAACGAGCGGTTGACGCTGCTGGATATAGTGGCGCGTTTTTTGACCGAAGTTCGTCTGCAAGCCGAAGCCGCGACCGGTGAGCGCATCGACCATGCGGTGTCGGGCCGCCCGGTGCATTTTCACAGCGCCAATGCGGCGCGCGATGCACAGGCCGAGGTGGATCTGGCGGAATGCTACAAAATGGCGGGTTTTTCCGCAGTGCGTTTTGTGCATGAGCCTGAGGCGGCAGCCCTGGCCAGCGGACCCGGTGAAGGGATAGGCCTGATTGTCGATATCGGCGGCGGCACTTCGGATTTCACGCTTTTTCGCGGGCATGGCGCCGGGGTCGAGGTGATCGCAAGCCATGGTTTGCGTCTGGGCGGCACCGATTTTGACAAAGCCATCAGCCTTGCGCAAGTGATGCCGTTATTCGGTATGGGCGGCGAGTTGCGCAATGAGATGGGGCCGGGGCGCAATGATGTGCCGCCCGCATTGTTCCACGATCTTGCCGCCTGGGAGAAGATCGCATTTCTTTACGGGGCGGAGACCTTGCGCGATGTTCGCAAGATGGTTCAGCTTGCCGTGACACCCGAACGCCTGCGTCGTTTGCTGACGGTGGTCGAAATGGAGTTGGGCCATGATGTGGCCTTTGCGGTTGAAGCGGGCAAGATCGCGGCGAATGATGGAGCGTCAGGCAAGATTGATCTTGGACCTGTCGAAAAAGGGCTTGGCCCGGTGATTTATGCCAATGATCTGATCACCTGTCTTTGGCCGCAGGCCGAGCGGATCGGGCAAGCCGCGCAAGAAACGCTGCGACATGCCGGGATTGGCGCGGATGACGTGGGCCGGGTGATCTTTGTCGGCGGCTCAAGCCTGATCGGGGTGATTGACCGGCTGATGCGGGGGCTGTTTGCCAAGGCCAGTTTCGAACATTCGGCGGTTTTCACGGCGGTGGTGGATGGTCTGGCCATTGCCAGCCAGAAGACCCGATAGAGTCTTGCCGATTGGCGCGCGCCAATTTATCAGATGGCCATGTTTACGATAGCTGCCCTTTACCACTTCACGGCCTTCGCCGACCCCGCCGCGCTGCGTCCGCAGCTTTTGCAGGTTTGCGAAGCCAATGGCGTGCACGGCACCTTGCTTTTGGCGCGCGAAGGTATCAATGGCACGATTGCCGGGCCGCGCCCCGGTATCGAGGCTGCCCTTGTTCATATCCGCAGCCTGCCGGGCTGTGCTGATCTGGAGTGGAAGGAAAGCTGGGCCGAGGTGATGCCCTTCAGACGTCTCAAAATACGGCTGAAGCGCGAGATCGTGACCATGGGCCAACCCGATGTCGATCCGCGCCAAAAAGTCGGGGCCTATGTGACGCCCGATGACTGGAATGCACTGATCAGTGCTGAAGACGTAGCCGTGATTGATACCCGTAATGACTACGAGGTGGGTATAGGGACCTTCAAAGGGGCCATTAACCCCAAGATCGACAGCTTTCGCGCCTTCCCAAAATGGTGGCGTGAAAATGCCAAGGACTTTGAAGGCAAGCGCATTGCCATGTTTTGCACCGGTGGCATACGTTGCGAAAAATCCACCAATTTTCTGCTGGGCGAGGGGGTTGCAGACGTCTTCCACCTTAAAGGCGGGATATTGAAGTATCTGGAAGAGGTGCCTGAAAGTGAAAGCCTATGGGATGGCGCGTGCTTTGTCTTCGACAAACGCGTGAGTGTGACCCATGGTCTGGTGCCGGGCGATCATTCTTGTTGCCATGCCTGTCGCCGCCCCCTGACGCCAGATGACACCGGGTTGCCCGAATATGAGGAGGGCGTCAGCTGTCACCAATGCCTGGGTGAACATACCGATGCACAGCGCGAAAGGTTCCGCGAGCGTCAGCGCCAGCTTTTGCGCGCGGCTGCACGGGCAAAAGCAACCTAGGCAGGGCTTTGGGGCGCTGCACAGCGAGGCATCACGACGGCTTGCTGCGGCTGTGTTTGATCTGATTGTCACGACGCTTACCTTCATCCGCGCGCTTCTCGGCTGGTCGCGCGTAGAGTGTTGGTTGCGGCTGTTTCTCACGTTCGGTGTTATGGGTTTTCGCTAGGGGTGCGGCGCTACGTGTATAGACCGGCCCCGCCGCTTCTTGGTTTCTGGGCTGCGGCGCCAAATCACGGCGATAGGCCAGTTCCTTGCGTGCCGGCCCCGCTGAGGTGGGGTTTGTTGCAGCGTCGCCCGTATC
>JBATTI010000488.1:0-2086 GCA_049670445.1 Albidovulum sp.
GGGCCGGGTGATGGCGCGCGGCTGGCCGCTGACCTTGCGGCGCGAGAGGGGCAATCATTTCACTTTGGGACCCGAGGCCGAAGTCGATCTGGCCGCTTGGGATGTGGTATGGCTGCGTCAGGATCCGCCCTTTGACATGGGGTATATAACCACCACCCACATTTTGGATATGATCCATCCCAAGACGCTGGTGGTGAATGATCCGTTCTGGGTTCGGAATTACCCTGAGAAGCTGTTGGTGCTGAATTTCCCGCATCTGACACCGCCCACACTTATCGCGCGTGATTTGGCCACCATCCGCGAATTCAAACACAAGCATGGTGATATCATCCTCAAGCCACTTTACGGCAATGGCGGGGCCGGAGTGTTCCGGCTGGACCCGAATGACCGCAACCTGGCCTCGCTGCATGAGTTGATTGCCGGTATCAATCGTGAACCGCTGATCGCGCAAAAATTCGTGCCAGATGTGGCCAAAGGCGACAAGCGCATCATACTGGTTGATGGCGAACCGGTGGGGGCGATCAACCGGATCCCGGCGGCGGGTGAAACGCGATCAAACATGCATGTCGGCGGAAGACCGGAAAAGGTCGGGTTGACCGAAAGGGACCGGGAGATATGCGCGGTCATTGGCCCGACCTTGCGTGATAAGGGTCAGATTTTTGTTGGTATTGATGTGATTGGTGATTGGTTGACCGAGATCAACGTGACCTCGCCCACAGGGATTCAGGAATTGGAGCGATTCGATGGGACCAATACGGCGCAAAAAATCTGGGAAGTGATTGAAGCGAAGCGGGCATAGCCCGAATTTTCTGCGAAAATTCGACAATTTTTCGTAGAAAAATTGGGTTTCACCGGCCCAACTTCATGCTTAACCGATAGCTGACTGCCTCGGCTATATGGGGCTTGCGAACGTTCTGTGATCCGGCAAGATCAGCGATGGTACGCGCCACTCTCAGCACCCGGTGATAACCACGCGCCGAAAGGCCGAAACGCTCGGCAACCTGCGCCAGAAGGGCGCGACCATCGCTGTCAGGGGCCGCAATCTCTTCCAGCAATCGGCCCTCTGCATCAGCATTCACCCGTGCCTCGGGGTGATCGGCGAACCGCTTGGTTTGGGTTGTGCGGGCTTGCGCCACGCGCTCGGCCACCTCGGCCGAGCTTTCGCCGCTGACCGGCAGGTCAAGATCGGTATAGGCCACGGGTGGAACTTCGACCCGCAGGTCGATCCGGTCCATCAAGGGCCCTGAAATGCGCCCCAGATAGTCTTCGCCGCATTGCGGAACGCGGGCGCAGGCGCGCGCCGGATCAGTCATATAGCCGCATTTGCAAGGATTTGCCGCCGCAACCAGCAAGAACTGGCACGGATAGCGGATATGGGCATTGGCGCGGGCGACCACCACTTCGCCTGTCTCGATCGGCTGGCGCAGGGTTTCCAAAACAGCGCGCGAAAACTCGGGGAATTCATCCAAAAACAACACGCCGTTATGCGCGAGGCTGATCTCTCCGGGTTTGGCACCCCGGCCACCGCCCACAATCGCGGCCATTGACGCCGTATGATGCGGTTCACGAAAGGGGCGCGTCCGGCTGATCCCGCCTTCATCCAACAGCCCCGAGAGCGAATGGATCATGGAGGTTTCCAACGCCTCGACCGCAGTCAGCGGCGGTAAAATCCCCGGAATGCGGGCGGCGAGCATCGATTTGCCCGATCCCGGCGTGCCGACCATCAGCAGATGATGGCGCCCGGCTGCGGCAATCTCGAGCGCGCGCTTGGCGCGTTCCTGACCCTTCACATCGCGCAAATCGCGGTGGCTGCTTTCGCGCTTTACTTAGCCCGGTGTCGCAGGGATGATCGGTGTTTGCCCGGTATAATGGCGTAAGACCTCGGCTAAAGTGGCCGCCCCGAAAACCGTTGTGGCGCCGACCCAGGCCGCCTCGGGGCCGCAGGCCTTGGGGCATAGCAAGTAGCGGTCTTCCGCGGCGGCGGCCATGGCGGCGGGCAGGGTGCCCACCACCGGCACCAGCCGCCCGTCAAGCGACAACTCTCCCAATGCGACCGTCGCCTCCACCTCTTCGCGCGGGATCATGT
>JBATTI010000489.1:0-3375 GCA_049670445.1 Albidovulum sp.
GTCATAGGCTGACCAGATCGGGAATACCGGTCAGATCGGTCACGATATGCGCAGGGCGGCCCGGCAGACGGTCAACCGGAAGGCCCGCGCGGTTGACCCATACCGTAGGAAAGCCAAAGGCCGCAGCCCCGGCCGCGTCCCATCCGTTGGATGACACGAACAAGACCTGATCGGGCGTCGTCCCGAACCTAGCACCCACCAAGCGGTAGACCCTTGCGTCGGGCTTGAAAACGCCGACGCTTTCGACTGACAAGAGATCGTCCAGAAGATGCGTAATCCCCGCCGAGGTAGCGGCATCCGTCAGCATTGCAGGTGCTCCGTTTGACAAGATCGCCGTGTTCAGGCCGCGTGTCTTGAGGGTTTTGAGCATGGCCGGCACTTCGGGATAGGCGTCGAGCGCGCGGTAAAGTGCCAAAAGGCGGGCGCGCAAGGCCGTATCCTCCAGCCCGGCGGCTTCCATGGCCCAATCCAGCCCGTCTTCGGTGACCGCCCAAAAATCGCAATGCGCGCCCATGACGGCCCGCAGCCAGGTATATTCCAACTGCTTGCGCCGCCAGTCTTCGGCCAGATGCGGCCAGATTTGCGCAAGCCTTTCGCCCCCCGGTTCTGCCGCCGCCTTGCGGGCAGCGGCGGCCACGTCAAACAACGTGCCGTAAGCGTCGAAAATACAGGTCGTGATGGCCATGCGCCGCCCCCAAATCACAAGACAGAGTGGCGCGGGCGCGCGCGGGCGGCAAGCCCGCAATTGTGCCGGTTACAAACCGCGCGGCGTCACAGATATTCTGGCTGCGGCATGCCCAGAACGTGATAACCGCCGTCAACGCGGATAATCTCACCCGTGGTGAAAGCGCCGTAATCGGATGCCAGATAAACCGCGGTGCCACCGACCGCCTCCAGCGTGGCGTTTGAGCGCAGGGGCGCGTTCGCCTCGGTCTGACGGAATGTCTTGCGCGCCCCGCCAATGGCCGCACCCGCGAGGGTCTTCATCGGGCCGGGCGATACGGCGTTAACGCGGATGCCTTGCGGCCCAAGATCATTGGCCAGATAGCGCACCGAGGATTCCAGCGCCGCCTTGGCCACCCCCATGACGTTATAAAAGGGCGTGACGCGGTTGGAGCCCTGATAGGTCAGCGTCAGCAATGTGCCGCCGTCGGGCATCATCTCGGCGGCGCGGCGCGCCACGTCTATGAACGAAAAACACGAGATCGTCAGCGAGGTTTTGAAGTTTTCGCGGCTGGTGTTGATAAACCGCCCGGTCAGTTCATTCTTGTCGGAAAAGGCGATGGCATGAACGAGAAAGTCGATCTTGCCCCATTTTTCCTTCAAGGTCGCAAAGGCCAGATCCAGCGATGCATCATCTTGCACATCGGCATCGACAAGGATGTTTGATCCAAGCGAGGCGGCCAGGGGTTCGACCCGTTTGCCGAAGGCTTCACCTTGATAGGTAAAGGCCAGCTCGGCACCTTCGGCGGCCATGGCCCGTGCAATCCCCCAGGCGATAGAGCGGTCATTGGCCACGCCCATGATCAGCCCGCGTTTGCCTTGCATCAGTCCAACCATGTCGGCTTACCCCAGGTATTTGCTCATCAAAAGCGTTGCATTGGTGCCGCCAAAGCCGAAGCTGTTGGACAGAACGGAATCCAGATCGACGTTTTCGCGCAGCTTGGTTGCGATCTCGGCATCGTGAAGTTCGGGGTCAAGTTCGGTCACATTGGCCGAAGCGGCGATAAAGCGGCCTTGCATCATCAAAAGCGAATAGATCGCCTCATGCACGCCGGTCGCACCAAGGCTGTGGCCGGTCAGCGATTTGGTCGAGGAAATCGGCGGCACCTTGCCTTCGCCAAAGACCCGGCGGATGGCTTTGACCTCGGTCACATCGCCTGCCGGGGTCGAGGTGCCATGGGCGTTGATGTAATCGACGCGGCGGCCCTTGGGCAGGGTCGCAACCGCCAGCTTCATCGACCGCTCGCCCCCCTCGCCGGAAGGCGCGACCATGTCATGACCATCCGAGGTGGCGCCATAACCGGTGACTTCGGCATAGATCTTGGCGCCGCGTGCCAAGGCATGCTCAAGCTCTTCCAGAACCACAACCCCGCCGCCGCCCGCAATCACGAAACCATCGCGCGACGCGTCAAAGGCGCGGCTGGCGCGGTCCGGCGTGTCGTTATATTTCGACGACATGGCCCCCATCGCGTCGAAAAGGCATGACAAGGTCCAGTCAAGCTCTTCCCCGCCGCCCGCAAAGACCACGTCTTGCTTGCCCATCTGGATAAGTTCAGTGCCATTGCCGATGCAATGCGCGCTGGTCGAGCAGGCCGAGGTGATCGAATAATTGACGCCCTTGATCTTGAAAGGCGTGGCCAGACAGGCCGAATTGGTCGAGGACATGCCCTTGGTAACCATGAACGGCCCCATACGCTTGGGGCTGCCGGTTTCACGCACGATGTTATGGGCGCGGAAAAAGCTTTTGGTCGAAGGGCCGCCAGAGCCCATGATCAGGCCCGTGCGGTCGTTCGAAACATCGCTTTCCTCAAGCCCGCTATCGGCCACGGCCTGATCCATGGCGATGAAATTATAGGCGGCACCATCGCCCATGAACCGCAGGTTGCGCTTGTCGATATGGTCTTCAAGCACGATCTGCGGCTGGCCATGGATCTGGCTGCGAAAGCCGTGTTCCGCGTAATCGGGGGCAAAGACAATGCCTGAACGGCCAGCACGCAAGGAAGCCTCGACCTCGGCCACATTATTGCCGATGGCAGAGACGATGCCGATTCCGGTAATGACGACACGACGCATGGGCGCACTCCTTCTTCCTGAGGTCAGCTTGCTGAAAGCGCGACCTTCATATCTTTTACCATGTAAATCACTTCGCCATCCGCTTCCACGCGGCCATCGGCCACGCCCATGGTCAGGCGCCGGGTTTGAACGGCCTTGGTGAAATCAACGTAATAGGTCAGCATCTTGCGGTCGGGCCGCACCATACCGGTCAGCTTGACCTCGCCCACCCCAAGCGCATAGCCGCGCCCTTGCCAACCGCGCCAGCCAAGGTTGAAGCCGGTCAGCTGCCACAGGCCGTCAAGGCCCAGACAGCCGGGCATGATCGGATTGCCCGGAAAGTGGCAGGGAAAGAACCAAAGGTCGGGATTGATGTCGAATTCCGCAACCACATGGCCCTTGCCATGCGGGCCACCATCGCCGGAAATATCGGTGATACGGTCCATCATCAGCATTGGCGGTTCGGGCAATTGCGCATTGCCCGGTCCGAAAAGTTCGCCTCGCGCACATTTCAACAATGCATCACGGTCAAAACTGGTCGGAAATAGTGACATTCTGCCCGCCCCCTATCGGCTTTTTCATTGAAATACTCTGTAACAC
>JBATTI010000490.1:0-1997 GCA_049670445.1 Albidovulum sp.
TGGAGACGGTTAACCAGATCGCCGAGGTGAACACCCCGACGCTGATCGAAGGCCAGACCGGTGTCGGCAAAGAGCTTTTTGCCCGGCTGATCCATTCGCGGATCAACTCATCCGCGCCATTCGCCGCTGTGAATTGCGGCGCACTGACCCAGCCGATGTTCCAAAGCGGGCTGCCGTTGCCGCATCTTGATGATACGTCGGGCGCGGATCTTTTGTGCCTTGATGAGGTGGGTGAGTTGCCGTTGGAGGTTCAGCCCTTTTTGCTTAGGGTGCTGGAAGACCGCATATCCCATCCCGCCGATGCGGATCAGCCCCTGGCCGGCGCGCATGTGCTGTCCTTGACCAATCGGGTGTTGCTGGATGAGGTCAAGGCGGGCCGTTTCCGCCACGATCTTTTTTATCGGATCAGCACCATCATCATCCGAATCCCGCCCCTGTGCGAGCGCGGCGAAGATGTGCTTTTGATCGCCGATCACTACAATCACAGGGTCAGCGACGAATCCGGTCGGGACCCGCTTGTCCTGAGCTTGGATGTGCAAGATGCATTGATGGCGCATAGCTGGCCAGGAAATGTTCGGGAATTGCGCAACGTGATCACCTCGCTGCATTACCTTGCCAAATCCCGACAGGTCACGCTTTCCGATCTGCCGCGCGAAATGATCGCGCCTAAGACACCGTCAGATCGGGTAAATCCTGTCGCCGATGTGCTGGCGCAGTCAGCCGCAGGCACGCAATCCCTGAAAGGGGCGGAGGCGACGCTTATTGAACAGGCCCTGAGCACCCATCATGGCAACATGAGCCAGACCGCCATCGCGCTGGGCATCTCGCGCCCCACGCTTTACCGCAAAATGCACGCCTACGGGATCACCTTCCTGGATGGCAAACACCATTGATCGGCGATGCTGCGGGCGCCAGCATATAGGGTGCGTCCCTGCCGCCGGTTAAGGCGGCAATCGGCGTTCCAAAACGCCGTGTCGCTACGCGCAAGGCGCGACTGAAGCGCGCCAGCAAATCAGCACCGAGATGCGCGGGCCTCTTGCGGGTCAGGCCCCGCGCCGCGCCACTGCATGCGCAGTACAGCGCGGACAGGGGCACACCGCCTTGCGCTTTGTCGGGCTTTCATCGTTTGATCAAAATACGCTTGCCCTTTTTGCCCTGATCTCTATGGTTCATCAAATCATATTGACTGGAGATTCAAAATGGCACAGGCGGCGCATTCGAAATCCAATGAGGCTTTGTGGGAAATGGACCGGGTGCATTCCTTGCATCCGTGGACGAATTTCGGGCCCTTCGAGGAAAGCGGCGCTTTGGTGATCACCAAGGGCGAGGGGTGCTATCTTTGGGACGCCGAGGGCAAGAAATATTTTGACGCCGTGGGCGGGCTTTGGTGCACCAATATCGGCCTCGGGCGGCGCGAGATGGCGGATGCGATTGCCGATCAGGCGATGCGGCTGGCCTATTCCAACACTTTCGTCGATATGGCCAATGATCCAAGTGCGCGGCTGGCGGGCAAGCTCGCCAAGCTTGCGCCGGGCGATCTCAACCGGGTGATGTTCACCACCGGGGGCTCCACCGCCGTTGATACTGCGGTGCGGATGGTCAGCTTTTATCAGCATTCGCGGGGGTTCCCGGACAAGACCGATATCGTGGCGCGGGATTTCAGCTATCACGGGTCAACCTATCTGGCGCAATCGGTGGGCAAGCGGCCGGGCGATAAGGTGGCGGAGTTTCGCTACAAAAGCGACGGCATTCACCACCTGTCGTGCCCCAACCCCTACCGCCGCCCCGAGGGCATGAGCGAGGCGGAGTTCTGCGACCATCTGGTGGCGGAGTTCGAGGCGCTGATCGACAGGGTTGGTGCCGGACGGATCGGCGGTTTCATTGCCGAACCCATCCAGGCGTCTGGTGGCATCATCATACCGCCGGAAGGCTATCTGAAACGCATGTGGCAACTTTGCCAGCGCCACGACATTCTCTTTATCGCAGACGAGGTTGTC
>JBATTI010000491.1:0-1884 GCA_049670445.1 Albidovulum sp.
CCCATAACGCCGGGCGGCTTGCGCTGCATGTGACGAAGGTGATGCTTGAGACGATGCTGGCCGATCATCAGGCGGGTTTTGCCAAGATCAAGGATCTGGGGCAGAAGATGACGGCGGAGATACAGCGCGTCGCCAAAGGCTCTAACCGCCAAAAGGTGATCTGCCAGGGCGTCAATTCGATGTTCCAGATCTTCTTTACCGATCGCGATGAAATTACCGACTTCCGGGATTTTTGCGGGCATGTGGACCGGGTCAAGTTTCGCGACTTCGCGGTGCGGCTGATCGACAAGGGCGTTTATATGAACCCGTCGGCGACGCTGCATTCGCTGTCCTCCATTGTGCATACCGACGAGGATATCGCGGTGACCGCAAGGCTGATAGCCGAAGTGTTGGAGGAGATGCCCTGATGGCAGTTGTCGGCATATTGGGGGTGGGCGGGCTGACCAGTCTGTTGATGCGCGGATTGGCGGGATCGGGACATCAATTCGTGCTGTCACCGCGCGGTGCCAAGACGGCGGCGCGGATGGCCGAGGCGTTCGGGGCCGAGGTGGCCAGCAGCAATCAAGCGGTTGTCGATGTGGCCGAAGCCGTGCTGGTATGCCTGCCCGCCGATAGCGGCGCGTCGATATTGGAAAGTTTACAGTTTCGCGAAGATCAGACCGTGCTTTCGGCAATGGCAGGAACCGGGGTTGCGCGGTTGCGGCAGGTGGTCCACCCCGCAAGCGGCTATATTGGCATGATGCCGGGTTATGCCAATGCTTACAGTATGGGCCCTGCGATCTTGTGCCCGGATGATGATTTTTGGCGCGGGTTTTTGGGCCATATCGGCCCGGTTCACACCTTCACCGATGAGGCGGTCTTTACCGCCGCTGCCACTTTCGGCGCGTTTTCGGGGGCGACTGTCGGGTTCATGGCGCATATGATCGGCTGGTTTGAACGCCAGGGGCTTGATCATGATACCGCCCGGGCGCTGGTTGCGGGCACGTTGCGCGGCAATGCCGAAGTGTTGCTGCGCGAGCCGCGATCCCTGGCGGATATTGCCAAAGGGGTGACGACACCGGGGGGGATCACCCTGCAGCTGTTGGATGTGTTGGACGGGCGCGGTGCCCTGACGGCCTGGGATGAGGGGATGGATGCCGTCTTGGCAAGGATCAGCGGCAAGGCCGAAACAAAGTGAGCCGCGATTTCACGGCCGCCGACCGTCTGGGCGCGATCCGGGTGTGGATGGATGCCAATGGCGTCGATGTATTGGCATTGGGAGAGTGCGATTGTGGACCGGCTTGGCTAAGTGACGGCCCGGCCACAGGCGTTGCGGTGATCGCGGCGGCAAAGGCCCGGATTGCGCAAGCGGACCCCGATTTTGCCGCACGGTTGATAAAGCCCGGCGGAAGTTTTGCAGCCCTTGGGATACCGGCCAACATGCTTGGCGGATTTGAGGTGGCGATCGCGCGCGCTGGCGGCGAAATTCTGGATGTACCGGCGGCGACCTGGGCCGCGCTTGACCAGCTGTGCAAAGCCCGATGACTAGGGCTTGATAAGCCCTGCCTCGTCAAAGTGCTTGGGGAAAAACGCAGCCGTGCAGGTATAAACCGTAGAAATCGCCTCGGCCCGTGTGCGCGGTGTATTGGCTGTCATCATATCAAGCCATGCGCCATCCAAAACCACCCTAATCGCCCGCGCCACGTTCGCGGTATTGAGTGGATAGCCGCCCTCTTGGGACAGGGCGGCACAGATCGCGGCCAGCGTGTTTGCATAAACCTCATCATTCGATCCGCATTGCTCTTGATAAAGTGGGCGGCATTGTGCCTCGCCCCAAAAGGCGCACCATGCCGACAGCTTGGCGGTTGTGCAGATTGCGGGGTTGAAATCGGCGTTCAGCAAAGC
>JBATTI010000492.1:0-5366 GCA_049670445.1 Albidovulum sp.
TGATGGCGGCTTGGGGCTGGGCCGGCATTGCGCTGGTGGTGCGCGGCACCAATCTGCGCGAAGAGCGCCCCGAGATGCAGCTTTTTTGGCAAGTACTGGTCTCAGCCGTGCTGTTGGTGGGCTTGGCGCCGTTCTTTGGCCCGTTGATCCGGGACTGTCAGCCAATCCACATTGCCGGGCTGGCCTTTCAAGGGGTTTTGGTGGTGACGGCGGGCTACATGTTCTGGCTGTGGCTTTTGACGGTTTACCCGGCAGGATCGGTGGCAAGTTTTTCGTTTTTGACCCCGGTATTTGGTGTGTTCATGGGCTGGCTGGTGCTGGAGGAGCATGTGGGCCTGCCCATCCTTTTGGCCGCGGCCCTTGTGGCGGTCGGGATCATCCTGATCAACCGGCCGGTTCGCGCCTGATCCTGGCCAAGCCGCGCCATGGGGCGAACCGCCAGAACGCCGGGGCCGGGGGCAATGAAGGTGGCCATGAAGGGGGGGCCGGGTCAGGGGGGGCGGGTCAGGGGGGGGCACGGCCATCCTGGGCTGACCATGCGTTGAAATCCGCGCTGATGACGGTTGTGCTGTCACTGGGTGGTGCGAATGGGCCGCGCGACTGGGGCCAAACCGCGTCTTGCGGTGCCGGCGCAAGCCCCGGAGGCCGGCCGAGGAGGCGAAAAGCCCCTTTTGGGCCTTTCGACTTTGACCCGCATCACCCAGCACTGCCTGAAATCAAATATTTCAACATGTCAGGCGATGCATGATGCTTTTGGGGGCAGTCGAATCGCCAGAGGTCTCAGGTGCCGCAAAAGGTGCGGCGAACCTCTTCCTGCGGCAAGGGGGCCAGGGCATAGGTGGCCGCATCCGGTTGGTCATCATAGGGGCGGCTGAGGATATCGTTGAGCCGGTGGAACGGGGCCAGATCGCCGCTGACGGCGGCTTGAATGGCGGCTTCGACGCGGTGGTTGCGGGGGATGAAAGCGGGGTTGGCGCGGCGCATCATGGCGGTTGGATCGGCTTCTCGGGCGATGCGGGCCTGCCACTCGACCGCCCAGCCGTCGAAAGCTGCCGGGTCGCGAAATTCGGCACGGGCTGTGCCGGTTGTCAGGCCGCGAAAGCAGCGGGTGAAATCGGCCTTCTGGCTGGCCATAAGCGACAAGAGCGTTTCGATCAGCTTGGCATCGCCTGCATCCGGCGATGATATCCCGATCTTGGCCCCGAACCGCCTGAGCCATTCGGCCTCATAAAGATCCGCGAAGCGGTTGAGGCTGGCGGTTGCGGCCTCAATCGCCGGGGCCTCTTCACCCATCAGCGGCAGAAGGCTTGAGGCCAGCTGGGTGAGGTTCCAAAGCCCGATGTTGGGCTGGTTTTGATAGGCATAGCGGCCCTGTTCGTCGATCGCCGAGAAGACCTTGCGCGGGTCGAACCCGTCGATGAAGGCGCAAGGGCCATAGTCGATGGTTTCGCCACTGATCGCCATATTGTCGGTGTTCATGACGCCGTGGATGAAGCCAAGGGACATCCAGTTTGCGATCAGCCGGGCCTGGGCGGTGATGACGCAATCAAGCAGTTCAAGCGCGGTGGTGACGCTTGGGTAATGGCGCGCGATGACATGTTTGCTGAGCACCTCAAGCGCTTCGGTATCACTGCGCGCGGCGAAATACTGGAAGGTGCCGACACGGATATGAGAGGCCGCAACGCGGGTCAAAATCGCGCCGGGGCGCGGCTCCTCACGCCAGACGGTCTCGCCCGTAGTGACGGCAGCCAGAGCGCGGGTGGTGGGCACGCCAAGGGCGGCCATGGCTTCTGAGACGATGTATTCGCGCAAGACCGGCCCGATCCAGGCGCGCCCGTCGCCCCGGCGCGAGAAGGGCGTGGGGCCCGAGCCTTTGAGCGCCACATCAAAGCGGCGACCGTCAGGGGTGATGGCTTCGCCCAAAAGCAAGGCGCGCCCATCGCCAAGCTGGGGCGACCAGCCACCAAATTGGTGGCCGGCATAGACCTGCGCCAAGGGGGCGGTGCCATTGAGCAGAGCGTTGCCGGCCAGGGCCGAAAGACCTTCAGGCGAGGCAAGATAGTCGGGATCAAAGCCGAGGGTCTTTGCCAAGGCCAGGTTGACCGCAATCAATCCGGGTGCCGCCACCGGAACCGGAGATTGGCGCACGAAGAACCGGTCGGGCAGACGTGCGTAGGAATTGTCAAAATGAAAGGTCATGGGATCATCTTGCGGTGTTTTTCACTGGTAAGGCCAGTCACAATTTTTCTGCGAAAAATTACCCCCAGAGGGGGAGCGATTTTTCGCAGAAAAATCGTGCGCGTCAAAGGCGGGCAATACGTTCGCTCACGAGTGCGAAGAACCCGTCGCGATCAATATCGCCCATGAAAAGCGCGTTGGGTGCATTTTCGGTCACATGCCACCAATCGGCGACGGTCATTCCTGCCGTATACCGGCCCTCAAGCTCAATCGCGACATGGATATGGCGACCACCAAAAAGGTCGGGGCGCAACAGATAGGCAATGACGCATGGGTCATGCAAGGGCGCCCCCTGGCTGCCGTATTTTGCCGTGTCGTAACGCTCAAAGAAGTCGGTCCAACTGGCAACAGCCTGACCGACCCTGGTGCCAAGGCCGCGCATCTTCTCAACCCAATCCCGTGATGTCAGCGCCTTGTGGGTCACGTCAAGCGGCATCACCACCAAAGGCACGCCCGCGCGAAAGACAATATCGGCCGCTTCGGGATCGACATAAATGTTGAATTCGGCGGAGGGTGTCACATTGCCCACCTCAAAATAGGCACCGCCCATCAGCACGATCTCGGCCACATGCGCGATGATGTCGGGGGCCTTCTCAAAGGCCGTGGCGATATTGGTCAAGGGGCCGATCGGGCAAAGTGTCACGCTGCCGGGGGGCTCTCGGCGCAAGGTTTCAATCAAGAAATCGACCGCATGACCTGCGGCCAGCGGCATTGTCGGATCGGGCAGCACGATGCCATCAAGCCCGGTCTTGCCATGCACATTCTCGGCCGTCACCAGCGCGCGTTTCATTGGCGCGTCGCAACCCGCATAAACCGGCAGATCGCGCCGGCCGGCCAATTCGCAGATGACCCGCGCATTGCGTGCCGTATGCACCAAGGGCACGTTGCCGGCCACAACCGTCAGGCCCAGAACCTCAAGCTCGGGCGAGGCAAGGGCCAGCAAGATCGCCACGGCGTCATCTTGGCCGGGATCGGTGTCTATGATGATCTTTCTGGGGGTATTCATGACTTTCTCCGGCGTGGCGTTGATTGCAGACTGCAGACTGCAAACTGCAGATTGGCGCGGTGGGGCAAATATGTCCAGCGCCGCAATTACGTCAAAAAGCCGCCATAAACCTAAGACATGGTTAATACATTCATAAGATACGGATTTGGGCAATGGGTGCGGACAGCCGATCAATTTACCTTCACATGGGCGGTCAGACCGCAGGTGCGGAAGATGTTGTGGTCTATCTGGCCGCAAACCGGGCGGGGCTTCGGCGCGCGGGGTTTGGCCTTTATTGTTTTGATCCGGCAAGCTCGGGACCGGACAGCCTTGCGGCTTGCCTGCCAGGGCTGAATGCCGATGAGGCGGCGGTTGCGGCGGCGGCCGCCAGCCTCTCGGCGCGTTTCGGGCCTGACCGGCGCGCAGGTGCTGATGGATTCGTGATCAGCGCCAGCGATCTTGCAGGCCCTTCGGCCGATCTGCTGCTGGGACGCTTCTACCCCAAAGCCCGGATGCGCGCGCGCATTTTGCGCCGCGCCCTTGGCAGTCCGGTCGAGCGGCTGGTCATGGTCGCAGAGCCATATGAGACCTTGTTTCATGCGGTCTGGATGGCGGCGGCGCTGGACCGGCGGATGGACCCATTTGCAGATTATGCCGAGGCCCTGACCCGGTTTCAGGGTGGCTGGGCCGATCTTGCCGAGATCATGATGGAAGAGCTTGAGCCACGCGAATTGATCATTCAGGCGCGCCCGGCGGGTGCTGCCGAGACATTGTTCAATCTGTTGCCCGGCCTGACTTTGCGCCAGCCTGTCAAGCCGCATGCAAAACCACAGCTGACCCCAAGTGCCGTTGCCATGGCGCAGCGCTGCATGGCGCAGGGCCTGCGCCTTGCCCCCGGCCAACGTGACCGGCTTGTGGCATTTCACGCCCGCCAGAAGCAGGTCGAGCCCGATCTGGGCCTGTCGGCCCTGGCCTTGGCGGATCTGCGCGGCCGCTATGTTTCGGACCTGGCTACATTGGCGCGCCACAGTGCCGTCACCGTGATCGGCGATCAGATCCCGGCAATGGCCGCGGAATAGGGGTGCGTGACGTCAATTTCCGGGCCCGGTGTGGACCCTGTAACCGGGGCGTAAATGACGGGTGGGTGGAATTGGCGCCGCGACAAGGCGCAAAAATTCAAAAAACCTTCGGCTTGCGGGCCTTTTCCCTTAACGGGACGCTGAAAATTTCTTGGCGGCCCCCGCCTTGCTAGACGGTCGGCTTTGCTGGACGGTCAGATTGCCTTGAACAGCGTCGGCAATCTGTTCTTCAGCCAGTTTTTCCCTTGCCGGGATACGCAAAAGACGCGCAGCAGCTTAACAGCCGCGTGGCGGGGTCCGGTTGGGTCTATTCCATTTCAATCGTGCCGGGCGGCTTTGAGGTTATATCATACATCACCCGGTTGATGCCTTGGACTTCATTGATGATCCGCGTTGCGGTTTCGCCCAGAAATTCGTGGGTGAAGGGATAGTAATCGGCGGTCATACCATCGACCGAGGTGACCGCGCGCAAAGAGCAGGCATAATCATAGGTGCGGTAATCGCCCATGACGCCGACGGTCTTGACCGGCAAGATCGCCACAAAGGCTTGCCAGATCTCATCGTAAAGGCCGTGTTTGCGGATCTGATCCAGATAGACCGCATCGGCCTGGCGCAGGATATCCAGCTTTTCGCGGGTGATCTCTCCGGGGCAGCGGATGGCAAGGCCGGGGCCGGGGAAGGGATGGCGGCGGATGAAGCTTTCGGGCAGGCCCAGTTCGCGGCCCAGGGCGCGGACCTCATCCTTGAAAAGTTCGCGCAGGGGTTCGACCAGTTGCATGTTCATGCGGTCGGGCAGGCCGCCCACGTTGTGATGCGATTTGATCGTGACCGAGGGGCCGCCCGAAAAGCTCACGCTTTCGATGACATCGGGGTAAAGGGTGCCTTGGGCCAGGAAATCGGCGCCGCCGATGGCTTTGGCGTGTTTCTCAAACACCTCGATGAAGAGGCCGCCGATGATCTTGCGCTTGGTTTCGGGGTCCGAGACGCCTTCAAGCTTGCCCAGGAACAGGTCGGATTCGTCGGCATGGATCAGCGGCAGATTGTAGTGTTCGCGAAACATGCTG
>JBATTI010000493.1:0-1607 GCA_049670445.1 Albidovulum sp.
CCTTTGCTAACTATGCTGGTTTGGCGGGTTTGATCAAGTCCATGCGGGCAATCACCCTCCTACTAAACTTTTAGTTTGACAAAGGCGGAATTCCGCCGCTGTATAGGGGCAGCCAGCAAAGACTGGCTCATCATCACTCTGGGAGGAGACAGGATGCGCAAGTATCTGCTCTCCGCTGTGGCGGCTTCGGCTGTCATTGCGGGCTCGTGGCCGGCGTTTGCCGATGAAGCCGCGGCGAAAAAATGGATCGACGAAGAATTTCAGCCCTCATCGCTTTCGAAAGATGAGCAGATGGCCGAGATGCAATGGTTCATCAAGGCGGCGGAACCCTTCGTCGGGATGGAGATCAACGTGCTTTCGGAAGGCATTCCGACCCATTCTTACGAATCGGAAGTGCTGACCAAGGCGTTTGAGGAAATCACCGGGATCAAGGTGAACCACCAGATCCTTGGCGAAGGCGAGGTTGTGCAGGCGGTGCAAACCCAAATGCAGACCAACCGCAACCTTTATGACGGCTATGTCAACGACAGCGATCTGATCGGAACGCATTCGCGTTTGCAGCAGGCTTATAACCTGACCGATATGATGGCGGGCGACTGGGCCGATGTCACCAACCCCGGCCTTGATCTGGCCGATTTCATGGGCATCAGCTTTACCACAGGCCCGGATGGCAAGCTTTACCAGCTGCCTGACCAGCAGTTTGCGAACCTTTACTGGTTCCGCAAAGACTGGTTCGACCGCGCCGATCTGCAAGAGGCCTTCAAGGCCAAATACGGCTACGATCTTGGCGTGCCGGTCAACTGGTCGGCCTATGAAGACATCGCCGAGTTTTTCACCAATGACGTGAAAGAAGTCGATGGCGTGCCGATTTACGGCCATATGGATTACGGCAAGCGCGCCCCCGACCTTGGTTGGCGGATGACCGATGCCTGGCTTTCGATGGCCGGTGCCGGTTCCAAGGGGGAACCCAACGGCGTGCCCATCGACGAATGGGGCATCCGCATGGAAGCGGGTTCGTGCAACCCGGCGGGCGCCTCGGTCAGCCGTGGCGGTGAAGCCAACGGCCCGGCGGCGGTCTTTGCGATTGCCAAATGGGACGAATGGCTGCGCAAATACGCGCCTCCGGGTGCGGCAAGCTATGACTTCTACCAATCCTTGCCGGCGCTGAGCCAAGGCAATGTGGCCCAGCAGATCTTCTGGTACACCGCCTTTACCGCCGACATGGTCAAGCCGAAGTCCGAAGGCAACAACACGGTCGACGACGAAGGCAACCCGCTGTGGCGCATGGCACCAAGCCCGCATGGCCCTTACTGGCAAGAAGGCCAGAAAGTCGGCTATCAGGACGTGGGGTCCTGGACCTACCTCAAGTCCACGCCGATGGACCGGGCAAAGGCGGCATGGCTTTACGGGCAGTTCGCGGTGTCGAAGACCGTAGATGTGAAGAAAAGCCATGTTGGGCTGACCTTCATTCGCGACAGCACCGTGCGCCACGAAAGCTTCACCGAACGTGCGGCGAAACTGGGTGGTCTGGTGGAATTCTACCGCTCACCCGACCGGGTGCGCTGGTCGCCCACCGGCATCAACGTGCCTGACTATCCGAAGCTGGC
>JBATTI010000494.1:0-7292 GCA_049670445.1 Albidovulum sp.
TCCGGCGCGCGGGCTGTTCGACGGGATCATGAATTTTCACAAGCTTGAGCGCAAGATAGAGCTTATGGGGATGGATCTGAAAACCAAGAAGGGTGGCAAGCCAATCGTCGCCGCCCTCCCCGGCACCGCCCTTGGCATTGGCCTAGAAATTCCGCTTTCGTGCCACCGGATCATTGCGGCCGACAATCCCAAGGCCAAGATCGGCCTGCCCGAGATCATGGTCGGCATTTTCCCCGGTGCAGGTGGCACGACGCGGCTGGTGCGCAAACTTGGCGCCATGGCTTCGGCGCCGTTTTTGCTGGAAGGCAAGTTATCAAGCCCGGCGGCGGCAAAGGCCGCTGGCCTGATCGATGAGGTGGTAGACCCCGATCAGCTCTTGGCGCGCGCCAGGGAATGGGTGCTGGCCGCGAACGATGCCGATATCGTCAAGCCATGGGACCTCAAGGGCTACAAGATGCCCGGCGGCACGCCTTACCATCCGGCGGGCTTCATGACCTTTGTCGGCGCAAGTGCTATGGTGCATGGCAAGACAATGGGGGTCTATCCGGCCGCCAAGGCCTTGCTTTCGGCAGTCTATGAAGGGGCGCTAGTGCCCTTTGATACCGCGATCAAGATCGAAGCGCGCTGGTTTACCAATGTGCTGATGAACCCGTCATCTGCCGCTATGATCCGGTCTTTGTTCATCAATAAAGAAGCGCTTGAAAAAGGTGCGAACCGCCCCAAAACCCCCGATCAGACTGTCAAGAAACTTGGCGTTCTGGGGGCGGGCATGATGGGGGCGGGCATTGCCTATGTCGCAGCCCTTGCCGGGATCGAGGTCGTCTTGATTGACGCCGCCCAAGATGCCGCAGACCGTGGCCGCGCCCATGCCGAGGGTATTTTGGACAAGGGCATGAAACGCGGCAAGGTCACCGCCGAGAAGAAGGCCGAGGTGCTGGCGCGGATCACCGCCACCACCGATTACGCAGCCCTCAAAGGCGCTGATCTGGTGGTCGAGGCGGTGTTTGAAGATATGGGCGTCAAGGCCGATGTCACCGCCAAGGCCGAAGCGGTTCTGGGCAAGGACGCGGTCTTTGCCACCAACACCTCAACCCTGCCGATCTCTGATCTGGCCAAAGCCTCCGTGCGGCCCGACCACTTCATCGGCATCCATTTCTTCAGCCCCGTCGATAAGATGATGCTGGTCGAGATCATCAAAGGCAAGAAGACCGGCGATGTCGCCGTGGCCAAGGCCCTCGATTTCGTTCGCCAGATCCGCAAGACCCCGATCGTGGTCAATGATGCGCGCTTCTTTTACGCCAATCGCTGCATCATCCCCTATATCAACGAAGGCATCCGCATGATTGCCGAAGGGGTGGAACCGGCGCTGATCGAAAATGCCGCCAAACTGGTGGGAATGCCGCTGGGGCCACTTCAACTGGTGGATGAAACTTCGATTGATCTGGGCGTGAAAATCGCCAAGGCCACCAGACTGGCGATGGGCGATGACTACCCTGACGGTGCCGTGGATGACGTGTTGTTTGCCATGGCCGATGCCGGGCGTCTTGGGCGCAAGTCCAACGCAGGTTTTTACGCCTATGATGATGCGGGCAAACGCACCGGCCTGTGGGACGATCTTGCCACCCGCTACCCGGTCGCCGATGCGCAACCAGAGCTGGCCGAAGTGCAACACCGCTTGTTGTTCGCCCAGGTGCTGGAAGCGGTGCGCGCGCTGGAGGATGGCGTTTTGGAAGACATCCGCGAAGGCGATGTCGGTGCCATCCTTGGCTGGGGCTTTGCGCCTTGGTCCGGCGGCCCGTTCAGCTGGCTGGATATCATCGGCGCGCCGCGCGCGGTTGAACTTTGCGACGGCTTGGCAACGGCGCATGGAGCGCGCTTCAATGCCCCCGCCCTTTTGCGCGATATGGCCGCCAAGGGCGAAAGCTTTTATGGCCGCTTCAGCAAGGCCGCGAAGGCTGCATAGGGCAGCGCTTCAGGCCGGATCGAAGCGGTAGCCAAAGCGGGCGATATCCTGCGCGCAGATGCTGGCAAGTGTCTGCGCGTCAGCATCACTGTAATACCGCCGCCAGTCCGGATCGCGCATGGACGCATTGGCACGCGCCATTGGTGCCAGCGCAAAGCCAAGATGCGCCTCAAGCGGGGCTATATCCATGGCGAAATTCTCAAGCCTGATGAAAAGATCGCAGCGATTTACCCCCGCAGCGGTGGTCACATAGCTTGCGTAAGGATAGCGCTTAAACGCCGCACCGGTTTGCGGCGCGTTCAAAAACCCGTTGAAATCTTGCGCTTTCGCCAAAGCGACAGCCGGATGGGCGAAGTCCTGCAGCTTAAGCCAGTGATAATAGCTGACCATCCGGTCCCAGGGGTTTCGCACCAAAGTGAAGGTAAAGAAATCAGCGATCTCGGCATCCGTTGCCAGCCCTTCGATATCTGACAGGGTCGAATGTTTCCAAAGCCGCCCAGCCGTTTTGACGCCGCCCCACCGATGCGCGCGGCGCTTGGCCTTTGGCGTGTCACCGATCAGGACATCGTCTTTCATCGCCCGCGCTTCAAGCGCCAGCGACAGCGCCGTCCCCCCGGTTTTGGGGATATGGATAAAGATATAGCGGCGACCGCGCGACAAGATCATAGGTTGCCAGACTAACGCCCGCGCAGCGCAATGATAAGCCCGGCGGCAAAGATCATCGCGATGCCAAGCATTGCCCGCCCGCTCAAGACCTCATCCCAAAGCACAAAGGCCCAAAAAGCCGAGGCAGGCAAAATCACATATTCAAACACCGCAACCCGGCTGGCATCCGCTACCTGATAGGCCTTGATCATCATCCCCACCCCGAAAAGCGATCCGGCGGCTTGCACAAGGGTCCAGAAATAAAAGTCCCCTGATGGCCAGACAAAGCCACGCAAGGTAAAGCCGTCAGCGCCCAAAGGCACCTCTGGCTGCCAGATCGCAAGCACCCCCATGCCCAACAGGCCCAAAAGCCCCATGGTCAGGAAAAACCCCGCCAAAAGCGTTTCCGCCGTCTCATTGGCGCACCATTCGCGGGTGGCGATATTGCCCATGGCGTAAAAGACCCCGCCGATCACCGGCAAGACAAGCACCGGGCTGAGGCTTGCACCATCGCCCGGCCCAAGCACCAAAATCGCGCCCGCAAAGCCCAATGCCACCGCCAAAATCCGGAACGGCCCGATCGGATGTCCATAAACGAAACGCGAAATCAGCAAGACGAAGATCGGCGAGGTGAACAGCCCCGCCGCCACTTCGGCAACGCTCATGAACCCCAGACAGCCGAAGTAAAACAGCATCGAACAGCCGTGAAGCAAACTGCGCCCCGCGACGCCACGCCAATTCACCGGGCGCAACCGCAGCCCCAAAGGCACGAACAACAGCGCAAATATCACCGCCGTGATGGAAGAGCGGACCGCATGAAACTGCCAAAGCCCGGCTTCTTGGGCGATGACTTGCACATAATTGTCGGTGTAACCGATGGACATGGCGTAAATCACGATCAACCCCGCCGCCAACAGCGTGCGGTGGGCCGGTGCTGCCGCGTTCAACGGTTCGGGTGCGGTTTGCGACAGGGCCATATTACCTCCAATACCTTCGGCGCCCATATAATCACCTCGCATAGCCCAAATCATGTCCGCGCGCGACATTCCAGAAGGCGCATCGTGCGGATTGTTCCGGGGCGCGGCTTCCGCTAGTCTACCTTGCAAAACCACAATACAGGCACCCTTGAATGACAGCGCTAAGCGAGTATCAGCGGCTGGAATGTGCCGGTCTCTGGCGCGCCTCTGCAGACGAACAGCGCCGCGAGGTTATCGTTTCTTTTGGCGATGCCACGCTGGTTTTTCGCGACAGCCCCAGCGAACGTGCCCTAAGCCACTGGTCGCTTGCGGCCGTCGTGCGCCTTAACCCGGGCGAGCGGCCAGCACTTTATTCGCCCGGCGAATCGGCGGGGGAAGAGCTTGAGATTGACGATGAAACCATGATCGCGGCGATCAGCAAGGTTCATGCCATCATCGCAGACCGCCAGCCCCATCCCGGCCGCCTGCGCGGGGCCTTGCTTGGCGCCGTTGCCCTGGCCAGTGCGGCGTTTTGCTTCTTGTGGCTGCCCGGCGCGCTGATCAACCACACCGCCCAAGTGCTGCCGAATGCGGCGCGCGCCCAGATCGGTCAGGCGATCCTGACCGATCTGCAAAGGCTGACCGGAAGCCCCTGTACTGCCCCCGACGGCAGTTTGGCGCTGAATCAGCTGGGCGAGCGGCTTTTGGGCGCAAATGGCGGACGGCTTGTGGTTTTGCCCGCCGGGGTGAAAACCGCAATGCATCTGCCGGGCAATATCGTGGTCGTCGGGCGAGATCTTCTTGCCCTTCATGAAAGCCCCGAGGTCGCAGGCGGCTATATTCTGGCCGAGCGTCTACGCGGCGAACGCCTTGACCCCCTGCCCGACGCATTGCGTTTCGCGGGCCTGCGCGCCACCTTTCATCTTCTGACATCCGGTGAACTGCCAAGCGGCGCCTTTCACGGCTTTGGCGAGGCTTTGCTGACCCAGCCAATCTCCCCGCTTGCCGATGCTGATCTCCTGCCAAGGTTCGGGCGTGCCGGGTTTGGCTCAACCGCCTATGCCTATGCGATCGATCCCAGCGGCGAGACGGTTCTGGGCCTGATCGAGGCCGACCCATACGGCGCCACCCCTGCCCCCAATCCCTTGCTCAACGATACCGATTGGGTGGCCTTGCAGGGCATTTGCGACGGCTAAGGCACTTGCAAGGGCAAGGCTTATTTGGTGCCAAACATCCGGTCGCCCGCGTCGCCCAGCCCCGGAACGATATAGCCGTGTTCATTCAGCCGGTCATCCACCGCCGCCGTCACAATCGGCACATCGGGATGCGCCTCTTTCATCCGGGCAACGCCTTCCGGGGCGGCCAGCAGGCACATGAACCGGATATTCGTCGCACCCGATTGCTTCAAAAGATCAATCGCTGCGGCTGACGAATTGCCGGTGGCCAACATAGGATCGACGGCAATGGTCAGCCGGTCGCGCAGATCCGGCACTTTATAGTAATATTGCACCGGTTGAAGGGTTTCGGGGTCCCGGTACAGGCCAACAAAGCCCACACGCGCCGCCGGGATCAGCTCTAACACCCCGTCAAGCAAGCCGTTCCCGGCCCGCAAGATAGATATCAGCGCCAGCTTCTTGCCGTCGATGATCGGCGCATCCATGGCGCAGATCGGGGTTTCGATCCGCTTGGTCGTCATCTCCATCTCACGGGTGATCTCATAGGCCAAAAGCTGGCTAATTTCGCGCAAAAGCCTGCGAAACGAATTGGTCGAGGTGTCCTTGTCGCGCATCAAGGTCAGCTTATGCTGAACCAGCGGGTGTTTCACGACGGTCAAATGCTCACGCATAATGGTCCTCCAGTTTCTTGCCGATCTTTTGCCTTGTATCCGCGTCACAAAAGGCCGCGTCAATTGACGTCCGCGCAATTGCCCCAAAAACCCCGTCATCCCAGTCGAAGGCCTCGGCCAAAAGCTGGTATTCCCGCGTCATCGTGGTGTGAAAGAACGGCGGATCATCGGTTGAGATGGTGATTTTGACGCCGCGCTCATGAAGTTGGCCAATCGGATGGGCGCGCCAGTTGGGGTAGATCCCCAATGCGATGTTCGAGCCGGGGCAAACCTCCAACACCACGCCGCTTTCGGCCAATTCGTCGACAAGGCCAAGGTCTTCAATCGCGCGCACGCCGTGGCCGATCCTTTCGACACCCAGATCGACAATTGCAGCACGCACACTTTGGGGCCCGCGCCATTCACCGGCATGGCAGGTCAACCGCAACCCGGCCTCGCGCGCCGCATCAAATGACCAGCGGAAGTCTTTGGGTTCGCATATTTTTTCATCGCCCCCCAATCCAAAACCAACAACCCAGTCGCCTGCCGTCTCAGCCGCACAAATCGCGGTCTGGCGGGCCTTTTCTGGGCCAAAATGCCGGATCGGGGTAATGATACCGCGCAGGGTGATGCCCATGCTCCGCTCGGCCTCATCAGCCGCCGCGCGGATCGCCGCATAATAGTCGCGCCACGCACCCAAATCGCGCCCGCCGCAAAAATCGGGGCTCAAGAAGCATTCGCTATAAAGCACACCAGAGGCCGCACTTTCCTCCAGCACCGCAAGGGTCAGGCGGTGATAATCTTGCGGGGTCTGCAAGACGCTGGTCGCCGCCTCATACACTTTAAGAAAATCCCAAAAGTCGCGGTACGCATAATTGCCCCGCTCATCAAAGATACCCGAAATGTCGATATGTTTTTCACGCGCAAGCCCGCGAATGAAGCTTGGCGGTGCCGCCCCTTCCAGATGCAGGTGAAGTTCAACCTTGGGCGTCATAGAAAGCTTCTTCCCGCACCTTCCGACGGCACACCCAAATAGGCCGCGATAGATGCGCCGATATCGGCGAAGGCCACATGGCCAATTGATTTCGCCCCCAACCCATGGCCCAAAACCGGCACCCGTTCGCGGGTATGGTCGGTGCCCGGCCAGCTTGGATCATTGCCATGATCGGCGGTAAAAATCGCAATATCTCCGGGGTGCAAAGCGGCCAGAAACCGCCCCACCTGCGCATCAAACCATTCAAGCGCGCGCGCGTAACCCGCGATATCGCGCTGATGCCCGTAAAGCGTGTCAAACTCCACAAAGTTGGCAAATGTCAAGGAACCGGCCTCTGCATTGCCTGCAAGTGCCATCAAATGTTCGAAAAGGGCGGTATCCGCACCCTTCTTCACATCATCAATACCGCGCATCGAAAAGATATCGCCAATCTTTCCAACCGCATGCACCTTGCGACCCGCCGATTGCAGCCAATCGCATAGCGTCGGGGAAGGCGGGGCGATTGCATAATCGTGGCGGTTGGCCGTGCGGCGAAAATCACCGGGCCTGCCCACAAAAGGCCGGGCGATGACCCGACCGACCCTTTGCGCATGAAGCAGCGGAGCAAGGTCACGACAAAGCTGCAACATCCGCTCAAGCCCGAAGCTTTCTTCATGTGCGGCAATCTGAAACACGGAATCCGCCGATGTATAACAAATCGGCCAACCCGTCTTCATATGCGCAGCTCCGAATTGGTCAATTACCGGAAGGCCCGAGGCATGGCTATTGGCCAAAGTCCCACCCGCCCCGCAAAGCTGCGCCACCTTTGCCATCAACTCGGGCGCAAAGGCCGGTTCCGTATCGGGGAAGTAATGCCAATCCCAAGGCACCGGAACGCCCGCCATTTCCCAATGCCCCGATGGCGTGTCC
>JBATTI010000495.1:0-2668 GCA_049670445.1 Albidovulum sp.
CACCCTCGGGGATGGCGGTTTCGCGCTTGACCGCCCCATAGATCAAAAGATCAGAGCCGTCGAAATTCGCGGTAATCTGAATCCGGTCCTGGCTTAGCCCGGCCACGACCTCTTCCGCCGCGCGTGCAGCGGGAAGCCAGAGGCAGAAGATCAGGAATGTGGCCAGGATCCGCATCAGTGCTGCCCCTTGACGGCAAGCGAATAAAGCTCATCCGGTTCAACCAAAAGATCAAAGGCAAGGCGCGAACAGACGACCAGCACCAGAAGGGCAAGCAGGATCCGCAGCTGTTCCGCCTTTAGGCGCATGGCCAGCTGGGCGCCGAACTGCGCGCCGATGACCCCGCCAAGGATCAACAAGAGCGCCAGCATCATATCAACCGACTGGTTGGTCCAGGCATGCATGAAGGTGGTGAATGCGGTCACAAAGATGATCTGAAACAGCGAGGTGCCGATAACCACCTTGGTGGGCATGCCCAAAAGGTAGATCATCGCAGGCACCATGATAAAGCCGCCACCGACCCCCATCACGGCGGCCAGAATGCCGACGAAGAAACCCACCATCAGGGGCGGCAACACGCTGATATACAGCCCCGAGGTGCGGAACTTCATTTTGAACGGCAGCCGGTGCACCCACATATGCTGGTGACGCTTGATTGACCCGGTCGTTGCGGTACGCGCGCGCCGCAAACTGCGCAGGCTTTCTTGCAGCATCAAGGCGCCGACAACCCCCAAGAACAGCACATAGGAAAGCTGCACCACCAGATCAATCTGGCCAAGGCGCGACAAGAGGTTGAACACCCAGATACCAGCGGTTGACCCGGCCATACCGCCTGCAAGCAAGACCGAGCCCATGCGCAGATCGACGGTCTTGCGCTTAAGATGGACCAGCACCCCTGAAATCGAGGAGGCAACAACCTGATTTGCGCCGGTTGCCACGGCAACCACCGGGGGGACGCCGATAAAGAACAAAAGCGGCGTGATGATAAAGCCGCCGCCAACCCCAAACAGGCCAGACAGCATTCCAACAATGCCTCCCATACCCAAAAGCAGGAAGGCATTTACCGAAACTTCTGCAATAGGCAGATAAATCTGCATTAATATCCGCTTTGATCGGGGTGGAACCTGTGTGAGTGATGCCCCCTGCGGCGTTAGCTGTCAAACCATCCACAGCCATTTTTTCCCAAATCTGGTAACGATTTGGGGCATTAATGTAATCTGGCATCACAAATGCCCGCAAACTGGCAAGACCAGCGCCGGTCTGCGCCGGATCTAGCGTTCTTTCACATAGGGCTCTCCGCCGGCGCGGGGCGGGATGGCGCGGCCAACGAAGCCTGCCAGAATGATCACGGTCAAAATATAGGGCAGGGCCTGCATGAACTGCACCGGCACGACGAACAGCCCGACATCGACATTCTGGAACTGATTGCCGAAAGCCTCCAGAAACCCGAACAGCATCGTGGCACCCAAAGCGTACCACGGCCGCCACTTGGCAAATATCAGGGCGGCAAGGGCGATATAGCCGCGCCCGGCGCTCATCTCACGGCCAAAACCGGCTGAAAGGCCAATGGCCAGATAGACCCCGGCCAAGCCCACCAGAACCCCGCAGATCGCCACGGCGGCATAGCGCATCCGCACCACCGAAACCCCCGCAGTATCGACGGCGGCGGGGTTTTCGCCCACCGCACGCAGCCGCAGGCCAAAGCGGCTGCGATAAAGCACCCAATAGGTCAGCGGCACACAAAGAAACGCCACATAGACCAGGATTGAATGGCCGGAGATCACATCATGGTAGATCCGCCCGATGACCGGCACATTTTGCAAGGCATCGGCAAAGGGCAGCGAAATCGGTGCAAACCGCCCGGCGCCGAAGGACACAGGCGGGGTGCCACCACCCAGTTTGAACAGGCTTTGCCCGATCAGCACCGTCAGCCCCGAGGCCAGAAAATTGGTGGCCACCCCCGAAATCAACTGATTGCCGCGAAAGGTGATCGAGGCCAAGCCATGCACCGCTGCCAGCAACAGTGATGCACCAACGCCTGCCAGCAACCCAAGGCTGGCCGATCCGGTGACCGAAGCCACGGCGCCCGCGCCAAAGGCTGCGATCAGCATCTTGCCCTCAAGGCCAATATCGAAAATGCCGGCGCGTTCCGAATAAAGCCCGGCAAGGCAAGCCAGCAACAAGGGCACCCCAAGCCGGATGGTCGAGGCGAAAAGCTGGATGAGGATATCATAGGTCATGCGCTTGGCCCCCGCCTGAACGCCAAGAACATCCGCTCAAGCGGCATTCTGACGACATTGTCCAGCGCCCCGGTGAACAGGATCACAAGGCCCTGAATGACGATGATCAACTGGCTGGGAATTGCGGTTTCCAACGACAAGATCGCCCCGCCTTGATACAAAAAACCAAACAGGATCGCGGCCAAGAACACCCCGAACGGATGCGAACGGCCCATAAGGGCGACCGCGATGCCAATGAACCCGGCCCCTTCGGCGGCGTTCAAGATAAGCCGCCCCGATCCGACCATAACACTGTTGATCGCCATCATCCCCGCGAGCCCGCCCGAGATCATCATCGAGATCATGATGATCTTGAATGGAGAGATCCCGGCATAGACCGCCGCACGTTCCGATTTGCCAAAAGCGCGGATCATATAGCCAAGCCTTGTGC
>JBATTI010000496.1:0-6766 GCA_049670445.1 Albidovulum sp.
GCCAAAGCCGCAGCACTTTCGGTGTCTTCCAGCGGGTTTACACCATTTGGGTTTGCATCAGCTGAATTCATGATACTTCGGTCCCCTCGATCACGGTGCGCAACAGATCGGCGCGGGTGATCACACCAACATCTACGCCCCCGTTTTCGACCAGAATGGCACTTTCGTTATTGATCGCCAGATTGATCATCGTGCTGAGGTTCTCACCCTCATTGACGCGCGGGGCGTCCGCAGAAAGTGGGCCATGGGCCGCGATATGCTGATCAATGGGCTGCATCACAGCATGGGCGCGCACGACCTTAAGCCGCGAGATACCAGCCACAAAATCGGCCACATAGTCGTCAGCGGGGTTCATGACGATCTCCTCCGCAGTTCCGATCTGCACCACCTTGCCATCGCGCATGATCGCGATCCGGTTGCCAATACGCACGGCTTCATCAAGGTCATGGGTGATAAAGATCGTGGTCTTTTTCAGGATCTTGCTCAGCCGGATGAATTCATCCTGCAACTGCCGCCGGATCAGCGGGTCGAGTGCTGAAAACGGCTCGTCCATCAGCAAAACGTCCGGGTTGGCCGCCAACGCCCGGGCAAGTCCCACACGCTGCTGCATACCGCCTGACAATTCGTGCGCGAATTTCGCGCCCCATGCCCCCAACTCTACGATATCCAGAATCGCCGCCGCCTGACGCATACGTTCGTTTTTGCTGACCTGCCGGATTTCCAGCGGCATCGCCACATTGTCCAAAACAGAGCGGTGCGGCATCAGCGCGAAGTTCTGAAAAACCATGCCGATCTTGTTGTTGCGAAACTGCTGAAGCTCTTTCGTGCCAAGCGCCATGACATCCGTGCCTTGGATCTCTATCTTGCCGGCAGTGGGCTCCAGCAACCGATTGAAGTGGCGCACCAATGTGGATTTACCACTGCCCGAAAGCCCCATGATGCAGAAGATTTCGCCGCGCTTGACTGACAGGCTGACATCAGCGACGCCGACAACGCAGTTGAATTCGTTCAACACCTCGGCTTTGCTCAGCCCGCGATCACGGATCGCCTTCAGTGCGGCTTCGGGATCAGCTCCGAATACCTTCCAGACATTCGAAATCTTGATGACTGTATCATCGACCATATCTGCCCCCAACGGTCCCGGTTTGGGGCCGGTTGTTCAGGCGGCCCCGTTCGCAGGGGGCCGCCCTGATTTGATTTCAAAGATCGGGATCAGAGCCCCAGCCAGCCATCGACACGTGCAGGGTTGGCTTCAACCCATTCACGCGCCACTTCCGCCGGATCACGGCCCTTACCGCTGATCTCGAAGGCAAAGCCCGACACATCATCGGCCGTCAGTTCAAAATTGGCAAAGAACTCTGCAATCGCGGGCGAGCGTTCCACCAAAGAGTTTGACCAAGCGATTTGTACGTCCTTCAAGGCGTCTTTCGACGCGACCATGGATTTGTCGTACCAATCCGGATCATCCGAAGGTTGGATCATCACGTATTTTTCAGGGTCATATGTTGGTTCGGTCAGCATTTTGACATCGAACATGTACCAAACCGCATGCGGCTTGTAGCAGTAGAACGCATAGCCTTCGCCCTTGGCGATGCTGTCTTTGATCCGCGCGGTTTTCACGCTTTCTTCGGCACGCACCGGTTCGATAAAGTCCGCCAGGCCGTAATCGCGCACTTTGACTTCGTTGACATTGGCAGAGGCCCAACCCGGTGCCCCAATCCACATCTCGCCGCGCCCATTACCGTCACTGTCCATCAAGGCAGCGACGTCCGGCCGCCCCAGATCGGCAATATCGGTGATGTTGTTGGCTTCGCCAAAGGCCTCGCTGACACAAAAGCCCTGATTTCCCTCATAGGGATGTGAGGAAAGCGTGACAGTGCCCGCCTCATCAACGTATTTCTTGGTAAAGCTCTCTTGGTTGGGCAGCCAGACATCGGGGTGCACATCAATATCGCCCTTGCCCTGATCCATCGCTTGGAAAATCGTGGCATTATTGCCAGGCACATATTCAACCTTGCCGCCGATCCGGGTTTCGACAACCGCGCCCAGAAGATGCGCAATCGCTTGCGCCCCTGTCCAGGACGGCACGCCGATCTTGACCTCTTCGGCCGCAAGGGCGGGCATCGCGAATATGCTGATCGCGGCCACCAGGCCCAACGTCTGTGACTTGGATTTCATGACTTTCTCCTCTGTTGAATCGCGCTACATTTTTGCGTCGTTATTTGATCGTCAGGTTTGGCGTGGCCAGTGGCCAGTGGCCAGTGGTCGGCAGCCATCTGCCCCACGCGCTGGAAAAGCGGACTGAAGGCTGACATGCAGACAGGCCACCGGATTCTAAACTGAAGTCTAGGACAAGATATTGTTCGGAGGCCAATTCGAACATTTCATCAAACTATTCTGTTTTTGCATAATTTTGCGATACTTGCTATGCATCACCTTTCTTACCTTGCAGGAGCGCATTTTGGATTTGAATTGGCTGCGCGATTTCGAATGTCTGGCCCGGACCTTGAATTTCACCCGTGCATCCGACGCGCGTAACATCACGCAATCAGCTTTCAGTCGAAGAATCAAAGCCTTGGAAAGTTGGGTGGGGTTGCCGCTGGTAAATCGCGCAACCTATCCCGTCCAGCTGACCGAGGCCGGGCAGCAGTTTCTGCCCGTCGCCTTGGCAGCGATCGCGCAGCTTTCGGAATCCCGTCAGTCGATCCGTGACGCAGACAGAGGCGACAGCCGGTTCGTCCGGTTTTCTGCGTTACATACGATCTCGGTCAATTTTCTGGCGCCGCGCCTTGAAAGGCTGCAAGGCGAAATCCCCGACCTGCACACCCGCGTGATCTCCGATTCCTTAAGCACCTGTTGTGAACTTCTGGTCGAGGGCGCTGTGGACATCATGTTGTGCTACTACCACCACGACGTTTCACCCACGATCGATGAAACCGCCTTCGCGCGAAAAGACCTTTTGACAGATAGGTTGATACCCGTCGCCGCCACCGGCCCTGCGCTTGCCATGGGTTGGGATCTTGCCAGGCAAGACGGCGCGCCTGTTCCATACCTGGCCTATGAAAGTACTTCTTTTCTGGGCATGGTCGTTGAAAACACCATCGGTCGAAAACCGCTGCACGCCGAGACGATCTATGTCGACAGCCTGGTTGAAACGATCAAGCGGCGCTTGATGAAAGGTGGTGGGGTCGCCTGGATGCCCGCGACCGCCATCGCAGCCGAACTTGCCGCAGGGCTGGTGGTGCCCGTCGGCAATCATGAATGGTGCACGGAACTGACGATTTCTGCCTTGTCGAACCCGGCGATATTCGACCAGACCGCAGGGGCGGTATGGGATTTTCTGTGACGGCCGCAAAGGCCAGGAAACAAGAAACGTGCAAGGGGGCGGCCAGCGACAGGTGGGTTTCAAAGCGCCAAAGCTGAAGAACCCGCCAGCCCGGCGATTTGAAGCCGCCGATCAACGCCGAATGAAAGATCAGGAATAGCGCTGGTGTTGCAAAAACCCGGCGTCTCGTCCGCACGCCGCTGATCCGGGAAAGTCACCGATCGCCTATCGGACTGTCGTTGGCCAAGGCATCCGCCTTCAGGGATGTCGCGCCGATCTGGGCAAGGGTGATGCTGGTTTCCGCACACAGAACCTCCCACAATCTGCGCAACCCCTCTTCGCCCTCGGCGGCGATGGCGAATTGCAGTATGCGCCCCAAAAACGTGAAATCGGCCCCCTGCGCATAGGCTTTCACCACATCCTCGCCCCCACGCAGCCCGGTATCATAGAACAGCGGATAATCCGGCCCGACGGCTGCCCGGATCTTGGCCAAAGCCGTGATTGGTGCCGGCGTGCTTTCAAGCTGGCGCGAACCATGGCTTGAGACTTGAATTGCATCAACACCGGCGGCTTTGAGTGCCGCGGCGTCCTCGCTATCCAAAACCCCCTTCACCACCAGCTTTCCCGACCAGCTGTCGCGCAGCCTGGCCAAGGTATCCCAATCGGCCTTGGCCCGGCTTTCGGTCCGGTCAAAGTCAAAGCCGGGCATATCGAAATTGGCCATTTGCGGGCGGCCCTTGACCAAAGCCGTCAACGACCAGCGCGGATGCATGGCGAAATCGACGAACTGGCGGGGGCCAATGCGAAAAGGCATGGTAAACCCGTGGCGCAATTCGCGGGGGCGGCGCCCCACTTCGGGCACATCGACGGTTAATACCAGCGTTTGATATCCGGCCACCTTTGCCCGCTCAAGCAGCCTGAACGTGCCCGTGCCATCGCCGCTGAAGTAAAGCTGGAACCATGCATGACCCTCTGCCGCCTCAATCAACGGCTCCATCGCCGTTGACGCGACGGTAGAGACGCCAAGCGGCACTTTCTCGCGTGCGGCAAGCCTTGCCAGCATCAGATCGGCGCCGGGCGCGGCGAGATTGCACATTCCCATCGGGCTGATCCCGAAAGGCGCGCCGGTGGCTTGGCCAAAGACAAAGGCCGACAGCGACCGCTGGCTGACATCGCGCAAGATGCGCGGGCGGAACTTCAGCGCGTCAAAGGCCGCGCGGTTATGCGCCGCCCCGGTTTCCTGGCCAGCGGCCCCGTCAATATAGTCAAACACCATCCAAGGCAGACGGCGGCGCGCGATGCGCCGCGCGTCTGCGCTGGAATTTATACCTGACCCCATAGGTTAGCTTGCAACCGCCTTCATGAACCGGTCACGGATCACGACGGGATCCTTGGTGATGACCGGCAGTTTGATATTGCCGCTGTCGCATTTGCTGACGATGACGGTCATCTTCTTGCTGTCGATGGCTGCTTGCAGGACCTTGCCGGTATCGACATCCTTGCATTCGACCACGTTTTCACAGCCGCAAGCCTTGGCCACTTTCGTCAACGAGGTCTTCTTGCCCGCATAGGTTGGTTGATCGCCGGTAGAGCCGTAGGACCCGTTGTCGATGATCAGCAGCACAAAATTATCGGCCACGTTATTGGCGATGGTCGGCAAGGTGCCAAGATTGGTCAAGACCGACCCGTCGCCGTCAATCGAGATCACGGTTTTGGGCTGTGCCAGCGCCAGACCCAGACCGATGGATGAGGACAGCCCCATCGTGCCCAGCATATAAAAATTAGTGGGCTGATCGTCGATCATATGCAGCTCTTGGCTGGGCAGACCGATGTTGCAAATGACCAGTTGGTCACGCAGGATTGGCGCAATCTCGCGCAGAATTTCAGAACGGATCATTGGTCTCCATAGCCTCCCCAGAAGGATGCGTCGGTCAGGATCGCGACAGGTTTGTTGCACATGAATGTGTATTTCAAAATGGCGTCCAGTTCATCCGCGTCGCTTTCCTTGTGAAAGTGATAGGTCGGAATGTTCATCTGCGCCAACAGCGCTTTGGTATGCACCGCCATCTCAACCTGACAAGCGACCGGTTCGCGCAGTTCGCCCCGGTAGCTAATCAGCATCGGCAAGGGCATCCGGTAGTATTGGATCAGCGTGGCCAATGTGTTGATCGTCACCCCGATCGCGGTGTTTTGCATGATGATCGCAGGGCGTTTGCCGCCCATGAATGCACCGGCACAAAGCCCCATTCCTTCGTCTTCTTTGTTGGACGGGATGTGAAAAATCTCTGGCCGCGCCTCGACCTCTTCGATCACACCTGCCAGCTGTTTGCATGGCACGGTGGTGACAAATGAGATATCGTTGGCAATGAAATCATCGACGATTTTCTTACTTATCGACAAAAGTTTACTCCTCGTGGTCGGGGATGAGAATGATCTTGGGTGCGGCCACTTTGCCGCCGCGTATGTCGTGAAAGGCTTGCTGGCCTTCGGACAAAGGCCGTGTGGAAATCCAGTCAAGCGGGCCAAACGCGCCGTCGAAGATGGCCTGCGCCGTCGCGCGGAAATCCTCGGCGGTATAGGTATAGGTGCCGAAGAACGTGATCTCTTGCAACGTCATGCGCCGGATGTCCAAACCGCCCGCCGCCTCGCCCAATCCGATATGGGCGATCACCCCGCCGGGGCGGGCAAGGGCGCTGGCATCGGCGCGGGTGGCGGCATAGCCCACCGCATCAATGACCAAATCAAACTGACCGGTCGGCGTCTTGGCCGCCACAAAGCCCTTGATCCGGTCAAGTGTCGCTCGGCGCAAGTCATTTGGTTCAACAACGGTGATATCGCGCGCGCCAAAGGCATGCGCACTCAGCGCCGCGCCAAGCCCAATGGCACCGCCACCGATCACCAGACACCGCACCCCGGACATCGGCCGGTCCAAAGCTTTTTGCGCCAGACGTAATGCGTGCCAGCCGCAGGCCAAAGGCTCGGCCAGCGCGGCATGTTCCAGCGGCACATGATCCGGGACAGTGACCAGATTTTCATCGCGCATGGCCACATATTGCGCGAATGCGCCTTCGCGCGGCGGCATAGAGATGATCAGCCGTTCGGGGCAAAGGTTATCGCGGCCAGCGCCGCAGGCATCGCAGCTGCCGCAGGTGACCAACGGGTTGATCGTCACGCGGCGTCCGTCGCCCGGACCGCCCACCACAATGCCCGCCGCCTCATGGCCCAAGATCAGCGGCGCGGGCCGGCGTTCATCATGGCCCAGGAACGCATGCATGTCAGACCCGCAAATCCCCGAAGCCATGATCCGCACCAAAGATTGCCCCGGCCCCGCAACCGCCGCAGGCACATCCATATAGCCAAGCGTTTCGACAGCCGTGTAAACCAGCGCTTTCATTTCGATGTAAACCCTCCGTCAACCATCAGAACCTGCCCGGTCACATA
>JBATTI010000497.1:0-5036 GCA_049670445.1 Albidovulum sp.
TGGGCGGGCATTTTTATTGCGAGAGACGGATATGTCGGATCTTGCTATGCTTCAGTCGCAATTGAGGGGGCATATTTCGGCGGTTACAGAAATCGTTTCGCGAGGCTTGCGCAAGATTGACCCCTAGATCTTGCATGATGACAGGCGCGAAACTTGGATCAGTTGGATGGCGAGGAAAGTCATGGAAATGTCACTGGCAGACCCCAAGGGGTTGATCCGCGAAAGTTATGTGATCGAGGGGATCAAGGCATCGGAATGCCGGTCAATCTTTCTCGATTGGGCGCTGAGCCTCAAGCCCGGCACCGATCTTGTCGAAGCCGCACGGGTGTTGGTGGCGCATTACGCAATGCCAGCCCCCGACCATCCGATGAGCCCGATTTTGACCGAAGGGTTAAAAGCCCCGCAAGCGCCGTCACGGCGCGGGGGAAGAACGGCAAGATTGGCAAATGACGCCTGAGCCGACGTTAGGGCCGGTCAACCGCCGGTAAGGGCTGCGGCTGCTGCGGCCAAGGCGGTGATTGCCGCCCAATCACCTTTGCCAACAGCCTCTGCCGGTGCAACCCAGCTGCCGCCAACGCAGATGACGTTCTTGAGGCCGAGATACCCCCCGACATTGCCAAGATTGATCCCGCCCGTGGGGCAAAACCGCACCTGCGGTATCGGCGCGCCGATGGCCTTAAGGGCGGCCGCCCCGCCCACGCTTTCGGCGGGGAAGAACTTTTGCACCGTATAGCCCTTTTCCAACAAATTCATCACCTCGGTCGCGGTTGCAGCACCGGGCAAAAGCGGCAGGCCTTCGTCCTCGCAAGCGGCGATCAATCGGTCAGTGGCACCCGGCGACACGCCGAATTTCGCCCCCGCACGGCTGGCCGCCTTGACATCGGATGGGGTCAGCAATGTGCCCGCGCCAACGATGCCGCCCGGCACCTCGGCCATCGCGCGGATGGCGTCCAATGCGTTTGGGGTGCGCAAGGTCACCTCCAGCGCGGGCAGGCCGCCTGCAATCAGCGCCCGGGCCAGATCGGCCGCATTGGCCGCGTCATCAATAACCAGTACCGGCACGACCGGGGCCAATTGGCAGATGGTGGCGGCAAGGCGGCTTTGCTCGGCTGGGGTCATGTGGCAGGGCCTTTCAGGGGTGCATTATCGGTGTCAGACAATCAGCGATGCGCCGGTATCGGCGGAACCGGCATGGGCGCGAAAGGCTGCAAAAAGCTCGCGGCCGCAGCCCTCTTCATTGGCGGAAAGGTCGGGCATTTCCAACGGGCGGTCCGCAAGATCGGGCACCAATGCTTCAAGCGTGCCTGCGACTGCATCAACGCGGATCATATCGCCGTCGCGCAAACGGGCCAAGGGGCCACCACAGGCGGCTTCGGGGCTTACATGGATGGCGGCGGGCACTTTTCCAGATGCCCCGGACATGCGCCCATCCGTGACCAGCGCCACCTTCAACCCCCGGTCTTGCAACACGGCCAGCGTCGGCGTCAGCGAGTGAAGTTCCGGCATCCCATTGGCGCGCGGCCCCTGAAAGCGCACAACAACCACCGTATCTTCGGTGAATTCACCCCGTTGAAAGGCGTCGCGAACGTCGGTCTGGTCGTGAAAGACCCGCGCGGGCGCTTCGATGATCTGACGTTCGGGGGCGACGGCGGACACTTTCATCACCCCGCATCCCAGATTTCCGGCAAGCTGCTTAAGCCCCCCGGAAGGTTGGAATGGCGCGCTGGCTGGCCGCAAGATCTTGTCGTTAAGGCTGCTGGCCGGGCCGCCAACCCAACTTAACACCCCATCCAAGAGCTTTGGTTCCTTGGTATAATGGTCAAGACCCGCGCCTGTGACCGTCATGGCATCGGGGTGCAAAAGACCCGCGCCCAGCAATTCGCCAATCATATAGCCAAGCCCGCCGGCCGCGTGGAAATGGTTCACATCGGCCAGACCGTTTGGATAGACCTTGGCCATCAGCGGCACGGCCTCCGAGAGTTCGGCGAAATCTTCCAATGCCAGCAAGATACCCGCCGCGCGTGCCATCGCGGGCAGGTGCAACACAAGGTTGGTAGACCCGCCGGTGGCCATCAGCCCGACGATACCGTTCACAAAGGCCCGTTCGTCCAGAACATGCCCGACGGGGCGATAATCCTTGCCCAATGCGGTGATTTGGGTGGCACGTTCAACGGCGGCGATGGTCAGCGCTTCGCGCAGAGGTGTCGCGGGGCTGACAAAGCTGGCGCCCGGAAGATGCAGCCCCATGAATTCCATCAGCATCTGATTGGTATTGGCGGTGCCATAAAAGGTGCATGTGCCGATACCGTGGTATGAGGCCATCTCGGCTTCCATCAGGGCGTCGCGCCCCACTTCGCCGGATGCGAATTTTTGGCGGACCTTGGCCTTTTCATCATTGGGCAGGCCCGAGGACATCGGGCCTGAGGGTATGAAAACCGCTGGCAGATGGCCAAAGGTGGCCGCCGCGATGATCAGGCCGGGCACGATCTTGTCGCAAATGCCAAGGAAAACGGCGGCGTCATAGGTGTTGTGGCTTAGGGCCACCCCGGCCGAAAGCGCAATCACATCGCGCGAAAACAACGACAGTTCCATCCCCGCACGGCCCTGGGTGACGCCGTCACACATCGCCGGTACCCCGCCTGCAACCTGTGCGGTGGCCCCCGCAAGCCGCGCGGTTTTGCGAATAAGGGCTGGGTAATTCTCATAGGGCTGATGCGCCGAAAGCATATCGTTATAGGCGGTCACAATGCCAATATTTGGCGCGCGCGCTTGGGAAAGGGCTGCCTTGTCATCGCCCATCGCGGCATAGGCATGGGCCTGATTGCCACAAGAAAGATGCGCGCGGGCAGGGCCTTCACTGGCGGCGGCGGCGATCTTGCGCAAATAGGCGTCGCGACTTTGCTGCGATCTGGCTTTGATACGGTCAGTGACGGAAATGATTGTTGGGTGAAGCGGCATTGCGTTCTTTCGGCTTAACCATTCGGCTTTGGGATTGCGGGGGCCTTTTATCACGAACTGTTAGCGCTAACAACCGGGTGATTGCAGATTATCCGCACCGATTGTCAGAAACACAGGCGATCTTGGATCTGGCGGAAGACCTTTCCTCATCCGCGCGAAGCGACTAGAGGGATGATAACCCGAATATAAGGCTGAAGTCATGACCGAAACGATTGCACTGCCCGTTGTCCGCCTGCGCCCCAAGGCAGAGGCGCGCGCGATTCGCCACGGTTTCCCGTGGGTCTTCGCGGATGAGCTGGTAACAGACCGCCGCACCTCGGGGCTGGCGCCCGGTACATTTGCCCGGCTTGAAGATGCGGACAGGCGGCCGCTGGCACTTGTAACCGTCAATCCAAAGTCGAAAATCATCGCACGGGTGATGGACCGCGATGCCGATGCCACCATTTCGCATGACTGGCTTGTGGCGCGGTTGAAACGCGCATTGGCCCTGCGCGAGAGGTTGTTCGATGCGCCTTACTACCGCTTGGTCCATGCCGAGGCCGATGGGCTTCCGGGGGTGATTATTGACCGGTTTGGCGATGTTGCGGTCATTCAGCCCAATGCGGCTTGGGCCGATACGATGATCGGTGATCTGGCCGCAGCGCTTGGCGAAGTCACCGGCGTGCGGGTGATTGTCAAGAACGGTACCGGGCGGTCGCGGGTGCTTGAAGGCCTGATCGATGAAACCGTGGTTTTGACCGGCGCGGTAACCGGCCCGGTTCCGGTGCCGATGAACGGGGCCACCTATATGGCCGATGTGATGGGGGGCCAAAAGACCGGTATTTTTCTGGATCAGCGGGACAATCAGGCCTTCGCGGGGCGGCTGGCCAAAGGCGCGCGGGTGCTTGATGTCTTTTCGCATGTTGGTGGCTTCTCGCTTGCGGCCCTTGCGGGGGGCGCGGCCTCGGCTTTGGCGGTCGACAGTTCGGCCCCGGCCCTTGGGTTGGCGCAAGAGGGCGCGCGCGCCAGCGGGATGGAGGCGCAGTTCGCCACCCGCCAGGGTGACGCCTTCGCGGTATTGGAGGCGCTGGCGGCCGAAGGCGCCACATTCGATCTGGTGATCTGCGATCCCCCCGCCTTCGCACCGTCAAAGCCCGCATTGGAGGCGGGCTTGCGCGCTTATGAACGGGTCGCACGGCTGGCCGCGCCTCTGGTGGCACCGGGCGGTTATCTGGGGCTTTGTTCTTGTTCGCATGCCGCCGATCTTGCGCAGTTTCGCAATGCCTGCGGGCGCGGTATCGGGCGCGGCGGACGGCGTGCACAGCTTATCCACACGGGCTATGCCAGCGCAGATCACCCGATGCTGCCGCAGCTTGCCGAAAGCGGTTACCTCAAATCCCTGTTCTTCCGGCTTGACGGATGAAGGCGGTTCTGGACGCTTGCGTTCTATACCCCACGGTTTTGCGCGAAATATTGATCGGCGTGGCGCGCGCGGGGCTATATACGCCGCTCTGGTCCGAACGGATACTGGAGGAATGGGCCCGCGCCACCATCAAGCTTGGCCCCGGCGCCGAAATGATCGCGCGCGGCGAAATTGCGCGCCTCCATGTGAATTTCCCCAAAGCCTGCGTGACGCCGCAAACCGGCCTCGCCGCGCGGCTGTGGCTGCCTGATCCTGATGACATTCATGTTCTGGCCGCCGCCATCAGCAGCAGCGAGGATGTCATCATCACCTTCAATGCCTCTGATTTCCCACGCCAGACCCTTGCCGAAGAAGGGTTGGAGCGGCTTGACCCTGACCAGTTCCTGCACAGGCTCTGGCAGGATCATCCAACCACAATTGCCCGATGCGCCGAGGCGGTCCGTGCCGAGGCCGAGCGGCTTTCAGGCCAGCCACAACCGCTTCGCGCCTTGCTGAAACGCGCCAGACTTTCCCGCCTTGCCAAGGCGCTAACTTTGCACGACGGCCGCGAAAGCGGCCGGATCTTTAGCCGGGTGATGCGGTTTTCCTTGCGCGCGACGACCTCAAAGCGAAAGCCGTGGAAGGAAAACACCTGCCCCTCGCTGGGGATGGTCTGGGCTTCGTGAATGACAAGACC
>JBATTI010000498.1:0-4418 GCA_049670445.1 Albidovulum sp.
CCGTAGCCGCAAGGGCCAAACAGCCCCGGTGCCAGATATTTGCGACCCTTTTCAAACGACGGATAGGCATTGCCGATGGCGCAGTTGTTACCGATGTCAGAGCTGATGATCGCATCTTTTGGCAAGACGGCCTGGATCGCACGCCATGCCATGCGCGGGCTCATCCATTCGGGCTTGGCGGCGCGGGCGCGCTCATTCCAGGTGGTGCCCGGATCGTCTTGCTCGTGGTCCATTGCCGTCAACTGCTGCGCCCAGGTCGATTTCGTGGTCGAGATCAGGTTCTTGCGATCTGCGCGGCCGGCGTCCCCCGCACCATCCGACAGTTTCGCCAGGATGGAGGTGGCGACCTTCTTGGCGTCACCAACGATACCCACCGTGACTTTCTTGGTCAGGCCGATGCGGTCGGAATTGATGTCGACCTGAATGATCTTCGCATCCTTGGGCCAGTAATCCATCCCGTAGCCGGGCAGGGTCGAGAAGGGGTTAAGGCGGGTGCCAAGGGCCAGCACCACGTCAGCCTTAGCGATCAGCTCCATCGCGGCCTTGGACCCGTTGTAGCCCAAGGGCCCTGCGAACAAGGGATGGGAACCCGGGAAGGCGTCGTTATGCTGGTAGCCGACGCAGACCGGCGCATCGAGGCGTTCGGCCAGTTTCATCGAAGCCTCGATCGCGCCGCCCAGAACCACGCCGGCGCCATTGAGGATCACCGGGAATTTGGCTTTGGACAAAAGCTCGGCGGCCTCTTCCAAGGCCTTCTCGCCACCGGCGGGGCGCTCAAACTCGACGATGGGCGGAAGTTCAATGTCGATCACTTGGGTCCAGAAGTCGCGCGGCACGTTGATCTGCGCGGGGGCGGAGGCGCGCTTGGCTTGCAAGATCACCCGGTTCAGCACTTCGGCGATACGCGAGGGGTCGCGCACCTCTTCCTGATACGCCACGCAATCGGCGAACATGCGCATCTGTTCCATTTCCTGAAAGCCGCCCTGACCGATGGTCTTGTTCGCGGCTTGCGGGGTGACCAGCAACACGGGTGTGTGATTCCAATAGGCGGTTTTTACGGCGGTGACGAAATTGGCGATGCCGGGCCCGTTTTGGGCGATCATCATCGACATCTTACCGGTTGCGCGGGTATAGCCATCGGCCATCATCCCGCCCGATCCTTCATGGGCGCAATCCCAGAAGTTGATGCCAGCCTGGCCGAAAATATCTGAAATTGGCATCATGGCCGATCCGATAATCCCAAAGGCATGTTCAATACCGTGCCGTTGCAGAACTTTCACAAAGGCTTCTTCAGTGGTCATCTTCATCTGGGATCTCCTTGATTGTTGCCAATCGCCAATCTCTGGCGCAGTGCTGCGCCCCTTTTAAACGCCTTGATGGCAACTCGCTTAGGGCCAGTCGTGACGTCAATCTAAGTCCAGTTTTTGGCCGGCGGATCAAAAGACCGGATGCAGATCACGATTCACCGTGCAGACCTGTCCTTTTGGCGCGGCTTTGGGGATTGTCGGCGGTCGGATCAGGGGCGCATGATTGCAAAATCCTGGCCTTGATCATTCGGCCAAACCCTCGGCTATCAGTGCCACGCCCTCGGCAATCCGTCCGTGCGGGATTGACGAATAGCCAAGGCGGTAGAAGTTGCCCGGCGCGGAGCGCGGATCAAAAAACACCCGCCCCGGCTCGATCAGCACGCCTTTGGATCGCAGCCGGATCGCGAGATCGTCGCAATCCGTGCCTTCGGGGGCTTCCATCCACAGGCTTGACCCGCCAAAAGCCCCTTGGCCTGCCACCTTAAGCCCGTGGTTGCGGATGGCCTCATCCATGGCCAGACGCCGCCGCCGGAACGCCAGGTTCATCCGGTTCAGATGCGCATCGTAATGCCCCAAGGCAAGAAAATAGGCGGTGGTGCGCTGAATGTGGCCTGGCGGATGGCGCAAGACCGTCGCCCGCAATGCCCGCGCTTCGCTGATAAACCTTTCAGAGCCAACCAGATAGCCAAGCCTGAGCCCCGGAAACAGTGATTTTGAGAATGACCCCGCATAGATCACGCGTCCTTCGTCATCAAGTGACTTCAGCGAAGGCGAGGCGGGTTTGAGGAAGGACATCTCAAATTCATAATCGTCCTCGACGATGACGAAATCATCCTCGCGCGCCCGCGCCAAAAGATCCCGGCGTCTGGCGGTGGGCATGGTGGCATTGGTGGGGCAATGATGGCTTGCGGTGGTGAATACCACATCGGCGTCTTTGGGGATGGCATCGGGGGGCAGCCCCTCGGCATCGACATCGACAAAGGCGTTGCGGCAATGCGTCTGGTTCAAGATGACCCGCAAGCCGGGGTAGGACGGATTTTCTTGTACCGCCAACCGGTCGGGCGTCAGCAAGACCTGGGCGCATAGCCACAGCGCGTTTTGCGCACCCATGGTCAAAAGCACCTCTTCGGGCCGCGCCACGATGCCGCGCCGCGGCAAGATCGAGCGTAAGATATATTCAATCAGCAACGGGTCATCGCGGGTATAGTAATCGACGGTCAGCGCCTCGAATTCCTTCTTGCCCAAGGCGCGCAACGCGCATAGCCGCCAGTTCTGGTGATCGAACAGCCCGCCATCGGCCTGCCCGTAGATGAAAGGGTAGGGGTAGCTGCGCCAATCTTCGGGCCGGGCAAGATCGGGCATGTTGGAATGGCGCCGACCTGTGACCTTATCCCAGTCTACCGTATCGCGGTGCGGCGTCTGGGGCAGCCCAAATTCTGGCTGGCGCGGCGCGTCTTGCGACACGAAATAGCCCGACCGCCCGCGCGATGTCAGGTAATCATTCGCCACCAGTTCGGTATAGGCCAACGTCACGGTGATGCGGCTGACGCCCAGATGGTTGGCAAGCTTGCGGCTTGATGGCAGCCGGTCGCCCATCGGAAGTCGGCCGCGTAAAATGCCCTCTGCAACCATTTGCTGGATCTGTTGTTGCAAAGTGCCATTGGCGCCGGGCGCCAGAAAAAACGACTCGACCGGGATGGGCATTTCTGGTCCTAACGAGGCGAAGACCTGGACTTATCGGCAGTCTGGCCTCAGTTGCGCAAGCAGTCAAGCTTTGCGGCCAAAGTGCTTTTGGGTACTTCATAGGGCAGCGTGCCCCCGCTGAATTAAGCCCGGGGGGACACGCGTTGGTTTGGTGAATGATCGTGGCGTTAAAGACCTGGCCCAAGACCCGGTCTTTAACGCGAAACGCTATAGGGGCCTATCAGCCAAAGACCTTGGTCAGGGCTTTGTCGATCGCCGTAGTGATCTCGTCGATATCATCGGGTTTCGCAATCAATGCCGGGCTCAGGCACAAAGTATTGTTGAACCCGGTGATGGAGCGGTTGGTCGCCCCGATAATGACGCCTTGCGCCATGCAATCGGCCACCACGGCTTGCACCATCTTCTCGTCCACAGGCTCTTTGGTTCCACGGTCCGACACAAGTTCGGCCCCGCAAAACAGACCCTTGCCGCGCACATCGCCGATGACCTTATGCTTGTCCATCAAGGCGTGCAGATTGTTCATCGTCCGCTCACCCATCGCGAGGGTATTGGCCAAAAGCCCTTCATCCTCGATGATCCGCATATTCTCGATCGCCGCTGCCGGGCCAGCCGTACAGCCGCCAAAGGTCGAGATATCGCGGAAGTAATTCATCGGATCCGAGGCGTCGTCCTTGAACATCTCAAAGACCGCTTCGGTGGTCACACAGCAGGCAATCGCCGCATAGCCCGAGGCCACACCCTTGGCCATCGTTACGAAATCGGGCTTGATCCCGTAGTTTTGATAGCCAAACCAGGTGCCGGTCCGGCCAAGGCCGCAAACCACTTCGTCGATATGCAGCAAGATATCGTATTTCTTGCAGATCTCCTGCACCCGCTCCCAATAGCCTGCGGGCGGGGTGATCACACCACCACCGGCCGTTACCGGCTCAAGGCAGAGCGCGCCGACGGTATCGGCACCTTCGCGCAAGATCACCTCTTCAATGGCGTTGGCTGCACGTTCGCCGTAGTTTTCGCCATCCCACTGGGCGCGATATTCAAGGCAATGCGGCACGGAAACGAAGCCCGGCGTATAGGGGCCGTATTGCGCATTCCGTTCATACTGGCCGCCCGCCGACATGGTGGCGATGGTGGCGCCGTGATAGTCACGCTCGCGGTACAGGATCTTGTGCTTCTTGCCGCCGTAGCGCTTATGCGCAATCTGGCGCACCATCTTGAAGGCCTTTTCATTGGCCTCGGAGCCCGAGTTGACGTAGTAGACCCGGCTCATGCCCGGCATCTTGGCGATCAGGTTTTTCGCGAAGATCGATCCGGGGATCGAGCCTGCCGAATTGGCGAAATAATTCAGCTTGATCAGCTGGTCATAGACCGCCTTTGCAATGCTTTCGCGCCCGTAGCCCACGTTTACTG
>JBATTI010000499.1:0-3271 GCA_049670445.1 Albidovulum sp.
CAGCCGGTCGAATATGGGGTAAGCTGGTTTGCGGGCGACCGCGTGGTCTTGACCGTGGCACAAGACGGGTGAACCAACCGCTTAACCCTTGATAATCCCGCGACGGATCCAGCCCGACAGGCTGTCCATGATCATCACCGTCAGCACGATCAGGACCATGTAATAGCCCACCTCTTCCCAATCCTTTTGGGTGATGATCGCCTGCGTCAGCAAAAGCCCGATACCGCCCCCGACAAGCGCACCAATGACGGTCGCCGAGCGGGTGTTGGATTCCAGATAATACAAGACCTGCGACAAGATCAGCGGCGCAACTTGCGGGATCACACCAAAGCGCATCTTCTGCGCGGCCCCGGCCCCGGTTGATTGCACGCCTTCAACCTGCTTGTCGTCGATGTTTTCCAACGCCTCCGAGAAGGTTTTGCCGAAAGTCCCGGTATCGGTCATCAAGATCGCCAATGCCCCGGTCATCGGCCCTGGCCCGAAGGCGCGCGACAAGATCACCGTCCAGATCAACCCATCCACCCCGCGCAGCAGATCGAAAAGCCTGCGCAGCCCAATCCGCAACCAGCGCGCCGGTGCGAAATTCGAAGCGGCAAAGAACGCCAGCGGCAAGGCAATCAGCCCCGCACCCATGGTCCCCAAAAACGCCATAAGCACGGTTTCCCCCATGGCCCAGGCGACATCACCGTGGTGCCACATCCGGTTGGTCCAAAAATCACGCGCCATCGCGCTGATGTTGGCGCGTTCCGGATCAACCCGGTCCCCGGTGACGGCCATCGCCAGCAGTGCCGCAGGCGATTTTCCGTAAAACGGGCTGTCGAGGGTGAAAAAGAACAGCTCCCACCCGAACTGGTAGCGATAGGTCTCGGTCTTTGCCGGCGTCATGGAAAAACGCCACTCGCCGCGATCAATGCTGATGCGGTTGCCCGACAGGTTGATCCAGTCGGGCTGCCCCCGGTCGGCGGGCAAGGTTGCGGCGATCTTGCGGCCCTTGGCTGTGACCTCCACCGCGCCAAATTCCGGGATGGTCAGCGTGGCAGCACCATCGGGCAGATAGCGCACCTCTCCCCCGTCCGGCAGCTTGATCACGGTCGTTGCCCCCATGGCAACCCAGTCCGGGCTGCGGCCCTCGGGATATGCGCCCTTACGCTCACCCTCAATCGCCACCTCCACCTTGCCAGAGGCATTGTCGCGCGAAACATGGGTTTTGTAGGACATGAAATCATTGATCAGGATCGCCGCATTTTCAGGCCGCGCCCGCGCCGCAAGACCCGCAATATCAAAGGCAAAAAAGATGTACCCCAGATACACAAAAAGCAGCACCGGCAGCGCCAGGGAACGCCATTTGCGACGCGAAAAATCACGCATGATCCAGGCGCGAAGCGCGGTGGTATCGGTCACGCTATGGCTCATGCGATCTGCCCGCCTTTGACAAGCCGCACCCGCGCGCGGTCAGAGAAATGATCAACAACCGAGATGGTCAGCAACAGCAGGAAAAAGATCGCAACGACCTGATCATATCTGCCCTGCCCCCATTGCAGCGCGGTCTTCAGATCATAGCCAATACCGCCCGAGCCGACGAAGCCCAGGATGGCCGAGGCACGAATGTTGATCTCAAACCGCAACAGCGCATAGCTTGACCAATTGGGCGCCACCTGCGGCATGATGCCGAACCACATCCGCTGCACCCATGTGCCACCGACCGAGGCCAGACCTTCGACCGGTCTGGTATCGGCATTCTCTGCCGCCTCTGAAAACAGCTTGCCCAAGGCCCCGGTGGTATGAATGGCAATGGCGATCATCGCCGGAACCGGGCCGCCGCCCAGAAGAAAGATCAGCACCAAGGCAATCACAATCTCGGGGACCGCACGCATGATATCCATCATCCGCCGAAAAACCGGCGTCAGACGCGGCCAGCATGCAAGCCCGCGGGTGGACAAAAACGCAAGCATCACCGCCAGCAGCGCGCCGAAAAGCGTGGCCACCGCCGCAATGTTCAGCGTTTCGATCAGCGATGGCAAAAACCGCAGGACCTGGCCGGGGAAATTGCGCCAATTGGTCAAGGCTTCGGAAAAAATCTCTTTGGGGAAATCGAAAATCCGGTGAATGCCGTCAAAAAACCCGCCTGCATTGCGACCTTCTGCAACACCGAAACCGCTGGCCATAAGCAGCACGAACATCACCATCAAAATACCGCTGTAAAGGCGCTTGCGGCGGACCATCGCAAGATAGTCCATCGTGGTGGCATGGGGGGCAAGGGTCATGATTCATCCGGATATGAAAAGGCCGGGGGCATTGCGCAACCCCCGGCCAATGGGCCGCTTAAGACCCGGTTTTGATCTGCTGGCGACGCACTTCGATGATGGTCTCATAATAATCATGCGTGATCGGAACGAAGCCGGAAGTATCGCCCTGGGCCACACCATAGGCACATTCCTTGTCTTTCTCGATCAGGCCTTCCATAAGCGCCGTCATCTTGACCTTGACCTCTTCAGGCAAGCTGCGGCGCAAAACCACCGGACCTTCCGGGATCGGTTTTGAACGCCAGATTTCGACCAGATCATTCATATCGACCAGACCCGCATCAACCGCCTTGCGCAAAGCGCCAGAGTTGTAGCCGTCTTCCCAATTGCCCAGACCGTCCGCCCAGGTCACACCCGCGTTGATATCGCCGTTATTGACCGCAACGATGGTCTGTTCATGCCCGCCGGTGAACTTCACCTCGCCAAAATAATCACCCGATTCCATCGAATGGCCGGTCACCGCCGGGATTTCAACCGATGGGATCAGATAGCCCGAGGTAGAGTTCGGATCGCCAAAACCAAATGTCTTGCCCTTCAGATCGGCCAACGAGGTGACGCCACTGTCTTTGCGCGCGAAGCCGATAGAATGATAGGTGTAAGAGCCGTCCAGATTGGCCTTGACCAAAACCACGTCAACCGCCTCGGGATCGGTCAGATAGGTCTTGGCATAGCTTGACGCACCAAGCCATGCCATATCGATCGTGCCGCCCAGCAGGCCCTGAATCACGCCATCATAGTCGGCCGGGGCAAAGATCTTGACCGGAACGCCAAGCGCCTCTTCGGTATATGCGCTGAGGCAGGCGTTTTTCGCCATACGGTCTTGGGCATTTTCGCCCCCAAGAATACCGATGTTGAAGCCGGTGATCTCTTCGGCATTGGCAGCACCGGCAAGAACCGTGGTGGCGGCCAGAATGGCAAGCAGGTTTTTCATGGCAGTCTCCGTGTGATGGGCCGGCCGGAACGGCAAG
>JBATTI010000500.1:0-1805 GCA_049670445.1 Albidovulum sp.
CGCCTGCCGTCGTCGGGTCACGTCGGCCCCCTGATAACCTGTTTCCAAAAGGCGCGCGGTTTTGGTGGCAAACTCCAGCATGGATGATCTCATTCAGGCTTCGGCATAATGGCTGCTCGGATATCACGATGGCGGCAAAATATCCCTAAAGGGCTCAAATTCTTGGCGCAGCAAACGAAAACGCCCGCGTCTTGCGACACGGGCGTTCGGTATCCCAAGACCAGTCCGCTTAGCGGCGCAGGCCGAGACGTTCGATCAGGCTGGCATAACGCGCCTGATCTTTGCCTTTAAGGTAATCCAGAAGCTTGCGGCGCTGGGCGACCATCATCAACAGGCCCCGGCGCGAATGGTTGTCTTTCGCATGGGTCTTGAAGTGATCGGTGAGCGTAGCGATCCGCGAAGACAAGATTGCAACCTGAACTTCGGGTGAACCGGTGTCACCTTCTTTGGTCGCGAATTCTTTCATCACGCGGGTTTTTTCTTCAACAGTGATCGACATCGGGATCTCCTTTCGGAAGTTAAGGGTTATGGCGCAGGCCGGGATGTCGTCCAGCAAGGCCCGTGGAGAAGTGTCCGCCAAACGGGGCGGATGCGCGCCTATAGGGGAACTGGCCTGAAAAGAAAAGGCCAAAAGCGGTTTTGCTTAGGCGGCCTGAGGCGTGGAAGTCGGCACCAATGCCAGATCATCCACGGTCAGATCGGGGCTGGCCAGGACATGGGCGATGGGATTGCCGTTCAACAAGATCTCTACATCGCCGGTCTCGGCATTGGTCACATTTAGCGTCAGGGCCGGGTCGGGGTAATCTGCCGGGTCATAGACCACGACGATCTGATCTTCTTCGTGGTCATAATCACCGATGGTCGCATTGGCATGCGGCTCTGCCAGCCATGCGTTCAAGATGAAATCATCGGCACCCTCACCACCTTCCACCCAGTCAGCCTCGCCCGCCACGATCGTATCATTTCCGGCACCGCCGTTCAGGAAGTCTCGTATCGGGGCGTCGGCGGCGTCACGATCTGTCAAAACATCATCGCCATTGCCGCCCATAAGCGTGTCTTGACCGGCACCACCGTCCAAGACATCACCGCCATCCCCGCCTTGCAAGGCATCGTCACCCGCGCCGCCCGCCAACGTATCATCGCCCGCGCCGCCAATCAGCGCATCATCGCCATCGCCGCCCAAGATGCTGTCATGGCCCATCTGCCCGGCAAGGCTGTCATCGCCCGCCCCGCCAATCAGGCTGTCGCTGTCATTGCCACCCATGATCGTGTCATCGCCCTCGCCCCCGTCAAGCAGATCGTCACCGGCGTCACCGCCTATATCATCATGGCCCGCGCCGCCGAAAAGCCGATCATCGCCTCCGTAGCCTGCAATGATGTCGTTGCCCCCGGCACCTGAAAGGTGGTCATCATCCGCCGTACCTGCCAAAGTGTCGCTGCCTTCGCTGCCTTCGCTGCCGGTTTCGGCAATGCCTGCGGTGGCCACATCCATCTCCGGGCTTTCAGAACCGCCATTGTCAGGGCGAACAAGGTCGATGTCTTCCAAAGGGTTACCGTCCAGCCCATCGTCTTGGGTGCGGGCCTCATCGTTTTCTTCGGATGTGTCTTCGGCCTCGGGCGGATCATCGCCAAAGGAAAACACATCAAGAATGGTAGCCGTCATCACCGCACCCAAAATACCTGCCAGCATAAGCATGGTCTATCCCACCTTCTTTCGCGCCATCCGACCCCCCGGTCTTGGGCGCACCCCGGGGACGAAAAGAGCAGAACAATCTTAACCACACGGAAAAATATGGGAGACTGAA
>JBATTI010000501.1:0-3001 GCA_049670445.1 Albidovulum sp.
CCGCACAAGAATCGAACGATCCGATCAAAATCGCGCTTTTTGACTGGACCAGCGTAAATCTGAACGCGATGATCCTTGGCGGTATTTTGGAGCGGCTTGGCTATACAGTCGAATATCCGACCGCCGATTACCTCTCCAGCCTGACCACCAGCCTGACCAACGGCGATCTTACCGTCGGTGTTGAATACTGGGATACGACCGCAGGCGAAGCGATGGCAGCATCCGAAGCCACGGGCGAGACCGAGCGGCTTGGAGAGCTTGGGCCAAGCGCCAAGGAAGAATGGTGGTATCCGCTTTACATGAAGGAAAAGTGCCCCGGCCTGCCCAATTGGGAAGCGCTGAAGGATCCGGCCTGCGCGGAAGCATTCTCTACCCCTGAAACCGCGCCGAATGGCCGTTATGTGGGTGGCCCGGTAACGTGGGAAGGCTTCGATGATGAACGGGTAGAGGCCCTTGGTCTGCCTTTCACGGTCATTCATGCGGGAACCGATGCTGCAATGTTCGCCGAACTTGATTCAGCCTATCAGCGTAAGGCGCCTGTCATGCTGTGGATCTATTCCCCGCATTGGGCGCCGGCCAAATATGAAGGCGAATGGGTCGAGTTTCCGGAATATTCGGACGAATGCTATGCTGATCCAAGTGTCGGTATAAACCCCGATATGGCATATGACTGCGGCAAACCATTTGGCAAGATCTGGAAATTCGCCTGGGGCGGAATGAAGGACAAATGGCCCGGCGCCTATAAGGTTGCCAAGGCCTACCAGATTGAAACCGCGGATCTGAACGCCCTTTCGGGCCAGGTCGACCTTGACGGTAAATCAATCGAAGAGGTGGCAGCGGCCTGGATCGATGCCAATGAAGCCACATGGAAAGCCTGGGCTGAATAAGTGACATTGACTCAAGTTGTGAACAAACTTCATACATCGGGCGCGGTTGATCCGCGCCCGATCAAGCTTATGTGTCGCAATCTGTGGAAAGTGTTCGGCCCGAATGCCGTTCAGTTTTTGCGCGACCACGGGCCGAACCCGACGCCCGAGGCGTTGGCCCAGGCGCATATGATTGCCGCCGTGCGCAACGCAAGCCTTGATGTGCGCGAGGGCGAGATTTTCATTGTCATGGGCCTGTCGGGCTCTGGCAAGTCAACGCTGGTGCGCTGTTTGTCGCGGCTGATAGAGCCGACAGCCGGTGCGCTGGAATTTGACGGCAAGGATCTGCTTGCGGCCTCGGAAGCCGAGCTTATTGATATCCGCCGCCACAAGATGGGCATGGTGTTTCAACATTTCGCGCTGTTGCCGCATCTGACCGTTCTTGAAAACGTGGCCTTCCCGCTGTTTGTTCAGGGGATCGGTCGCGAAGAACGCGAGGCGCGGGCGCAAGAGATGATCGATCTTGTCAGCCTTAATGGCCGCGAACGCCACTTCCCGGCCGAACTTTCAGGCGGCCAGCAACAACGCGTGGGCATCGCCTGTTCTTTGGCTGTGGAACCTGAGATCTGGTTTTTGGACGAACCCTTCTCGGCGCTTGATCCCCTGATCCGCCGCGAAATGCAGACCGAACTTATGCGCCTGCAAAGCGTGTTGAAAAAGACCATCGTCTTTATCACCCATGACTTTGATGAGGCGATCCGTCTGGCCGACCGTATTGCCATCATGAAAGACGGCGCCATCATCCAGATCGGCACGCCGGAGGATCTGGTGAACAACCCGGCTACGGATTATGTCGCCGAATTCACCAGCGATGTGAACCGCGGCAAAGTGCTGTCGGCGCAAAGTCTGATGGACCCTGCCTCTGACAAGGCTGGCGGCTATGCCAAGGTTGACGCCAAGGCCAAGATCGCGAGTTTCGCCGCCGATATCGTCGATTCCAAGCACCCTTTCGCGGTGACCGACGCCAGCGGTGCGATCCTGGGCGAAATCACCCCACGCAAGGTGATTGACGTTCTGGCCGGCAAAGATCGGGACCCGCAAAGATGAGCGATATCACCGCACAAGCGCCACGCAAACCAATGCGGCAGTTGGGCCTTGGGCCTTGGCTGGTGCCGGCGGCCTTGGTGGTGGCAGTGGTGATCTGGGTCTTGGGGGCCTATTGGCCCGCCTTGATCGACTATCCGGCCCGCGCGGTTATTCCCTTCAAAGAGGCGGTGACAGCCGCCATGGTTTGGGCCAAATCCAACCTCACTTGGGCAACGCGATCGGTCACGGCGGCCATTGATGTGCCTTTGCGCTTTGCCTTCAACCTGCTGTCCAAGGGCTTCAAGATCGGTAACGGTCCTGAAGCGCTGCTGTTGCCGCGGCTGTCGTGGCTGGGCGTGACGCTGGTTATGGGGTGGCTTGGCTATATCTATGGCGGGCTGCGGCTTGCTGCACTTTGCGGGATCGGGTTTCTGGCGCTTGCGGTTTTCGACCTTTGGGATCACGCCATGCTGACGCTGGCGCTGATCATTATCTGTGTGCCATTTTGCGTGGCCACCGGGCTGCTGGTTGGCATCTTGGGTTATTTCTCGCCGCGGGTTAACCGCTGGCTGATCATGCCGGCCCTTGATCTGATGCAGACCATCCCGACCTTCGCCTATCTTATCCCGATGCTTTTGCTGTTTGGCGCCAGCCCGGTTTCGGCGCTTCTGGCGACCGCACTTTTTGCGACGCCGCCGATGGTGCGCGCTACGGTCCTCGGGCTTGGCAAAGTCCCGGATGAGATCAAGGATTTCGCCAATATGGTGGGATGCACCAAAAGCCAGAAGCTTTGGCGGGTGTTGGTGCCAGCGGCCAAGCCATCCTTGATGATCGGGGTCAATCAGGTGATCATGCTGGCGCTCAATATGGTGATCATTTCATCGATGATCGGGGCGGGGGGCCTTGGCTATGATGTGCTTTTGGCGCTTCGTTCGCTTAAGGTCGGCACCGCGATGGAGGCCGGTCTGGCGATTGTCGTCATCGCGGTCGTGCTTGACCGGCTTAGCCAGGCGATTGCCCGCAAACGCCGCGATGCGACCGTGCCCGCA
>JBATTI010000502.1:0-1988 GCA_049670445.1 Albidovulum sp.
GATCCAGGTCATGACCGACACGCCGCCTTCGGCACGGCGGGCACGCAGGTAACGCCAGGCGATCATGAATTCAAAGCCTGAAAAAGCGCGCGTGCTTGCGGTCATTCCCATCGCCTTTCCCATCGCCTTTTCCTGTGGCAAAGCCACGTCTGAGGGGGGCCAGAGGCAACCCCCCGGCCGCAGTCGCCCTCAAACGTCTCGGTAAATCTCGACAATCTTGCTGACCGCCGCTTCGGGTGACATCTCTTCGCTGACCCCGCTGGCTCGCGACGTCAACTCGACCACCCCATTGCCCAACCCCCGCGGCCCCACAGTGATCCGCCACGGCAGGCCGATCAGATCCATGGTGGCAAACTTGGCCCCAGCGCGTTCATCGCGGTCATCATAAAGCGCTTCAAGCCCCTTGGCCGCCAGCGCCTTGTAAAGCCCCTCGCAAGCGGCATCACAGCCCGCATCGCCTTGCTTGAGATTGACGATCCCAACCGGGAAAGGCGTCACCCCTTCGGGCCAGATGATGCCCTTGTCATCATGGCTGGCCTCAATGATCGCGCCCAAAAGACGGCTGACGCCAATCCCGTGGCTGCCCATCTCGACCGGAACGCGGCTGCCATCGGCGGTCACGACATTGGCACCCATGGCTTCGGAATATTTGGTGCCGAAGTAAAAGATCTGACCAACCTCAATCCCGCGCGCCACCTGACGGCGCGCTTCGGGGATTGCGTTGAATGCCGCCTCATCATGGGTTTCATCGGTGCGGGCGTAAAGCGTGGTGAACTCCTCACAAACCGCGGCCACCTCTTCGCGGTTGTCAAAATCGACCTCGCGGTCCCCGAGTTTCAGCTCGGTCACGGCACTGTCGAAGAACACTTCGGATTCGCCGGTCGCCGCCAGCACCAAAAACTCATGGGTATTGTCGCCGCCAATGGGGCCAGAGGCCGCACGCATCGGAATCGCGGTCAGCCCCATACGCTCATAGGTGCGCAGGTAGCTCACCATATGGCGGTTATAGGCATGCAGGGCGGAATCGCGGTCAACGTCAAAATTATAGCCGTCCTTCATCAGGAACTCGCGCCCCCGCATCACCCCAAAACGCGGGCGCATCTCATCGCGAAACTTCCACTGGATATGGTAAAGTGTCAGCGGCAATTCCTTGTAGCTGGTCACATGGGCGCGGAAGATATCTGTGATCATCTCTTCATTGGTCGGACCGTACAGCATGTCACGCTCATGGCGGTCCTTGATGCGCAGCATCTCTTGCCCGTAATCATCATACCGCCCGCTTTCGCGCCAAAGATCGGCAGGCTGCAGGGTCGGCATCAGCAAGGGAATGTGCCCGGCACGCTGTTGTTCTTCATGCACGATCTGTTCAATGCGCCTAAGAACCCGCAAACCAAGTGGCAACCACGAATAGATCCCGGCCGCTTGCTGGCGGATCATCCCCGCACGCAACATGTAACGATGCGACACGATTTGCGCATCGGCGGGGGTTTCCTTGAGGACCGGCAAAAAGTAACGGCTAAGGCGCATGTTGGTTCTTTCACAGGGGCAATTTCACTTGCCCCGGCTTATGCCAAACACCCGGGTGAGGCAAGGGAGCCTCGCGACAGAACCAATCCAATTGAGGCCGCCCCAATGGGCGGCCAAGCCCTTTATTAGCCTCGCCGCCTTCGGCGCCTCAGGGAAAACCTCGAACGGTGGCGTCCATTTCCTTACCCGAGACCTCCCTCAGGGGAGGTCGAGATATAGACTTGGGGCCAGCAGGGCCCCTCAATTGGATCACTTTGGCCCGAAGCCACCCGCGCGGGCTTGTGCTTTGGCGGTGAGACATCTTAAATCCCCATCAGCAGTAAGGAGAATACCCATGGCATTGCCAATAAGACAGCAAGCCCAGTACTGGGGCATCGCGACGGCGTTTTTTTTCCTGCTGCTCTGGGGCTTGGGAAATGTCATTTTGCCCTTCATTGTCGGCGGCGCCATCGCCTATTTAC
>JBATTI010000503.1:0-1503 GCA_049670445.1 Albidovulum sp.
AGATATTCAACGAGTGCCGCAATCTCCTCGTCTTTCTTGAGGCCTGCAAAGGTCATCTTGGTCCCCTTGAGGTAGCTTTTCGGTTTCGCCAGAAACGCCGCCAGCTCGGTTTCGGTCCAGATCAACCCGCCATCTGCGGCCTCTGTAAGGGCCTTGGAATATTTGAACCCGTCCACCGCACCAGCCGGATGATCGACAATCCCGGTCAGAATCGGGCCGACCTTGTTCTTTGCCCCTTCCCCGACCTGATGGCAGGCCTTGCATTTCTTAAAGACCATTTCACCTTTTGCAGCCAGCTCCGGATCAAACGCCGCAACCGCCGCCTCTTCCACTACCGCCGCCTCTTCTACTACCGCCGCCTCGGCCACCTCGGCCGCCTCTGCCACTTCCACCACTTCTGCGGCCTCAACAGGCGCATCTGCCTTAGCAGCGCCGGTTTGATCAGGTGTGACATCCAGAACCATGGCCCGCATGGTGACTTTCACGTCTACCTTGCAGTTTTCCATGCAAGGCTCGCCCGTCCAATTCGCATATTCCGTCTCGGCGCGGTTATCGACGAAGAAACCATCCGCATTGGGCAAGTCCACATCAAAGAATGTCTCATTCGACAACACGAAATCATCTTCGACAAGGTCGTTGGAAAACAGGATGTAGGCCACGATCGCATAGACCTCATCATCCGTCAGGGTGCCCGCATTGCCATAAGGCATCGACCGCTTGACGTAGTCAAAGGCGGTGCTCAGATGTGGCCAGTAAGAGCCTACGGTCTTGAGCGGATCGTCATGATCAAGCGTCCCTGCCCCGCCTGCCAGCTTGGGCCAGTTATCGATCCCTTCGGCAAAGTCACCGTGGCAGGCCGCGCATTTGGCGGCAAACACCTCCTCGCCGGTCAGGGCATCGCCGGATCCGACAGGCAGGCCGGTGCCATCCGGGCTGATATCTTTGTCCCATGCGGCGATCTCTTCGGGAAGTGCCGGACGCCCCAGGCCCAGCTTTTCGGCAAGGGCCGGAGTGGTGGTCACCGCAATTGCTGTAGCCAGGGCGGTAGATTTAAGAAACTTCGACATTTTCAGCCTCGCCGTCAGAACGCACCAGCCAGGTTTGGATGCAGTTGTTGTGATAAATCGAATTCAGCCCGCGCACCTCGCGCAGCTGTTTTTTGGTCGGTTGCACATAACCGGTGTCATCCACGGCGCGCGATTGCAGCAGCATCTCAGCGCCGTCCCAATCCGTATCAAGATAGAAACGGGTCAGGGCCATCTTCTCGCCGGGTTTTGCAAGGCGCGCGGTCTGCCATGTTATGCCGCCGTCTTTCGACACATCGACGCGGGTAATGGCGCCACGCCCCGACCATGCAAGACCGGTGATGACCAACGGGCCTTCACCGTGTTTGACCGGCGCTTGCGGGCTTGGGCTGGTCACCACGGATTTCGCATCCATTGCCCATGTCCATTTGCGGCTGGTGCCATCGGCCATCGTATCGGTGTATTTGCTGGTCTCTTC
>JBATTI010000504.1:0-5493 GCA_049670445.1 Albidovulum sp.
GGGATTTGGCTTAGTTGCCGATCAATCCGTTTTCGCGGCCGGCTTGCAGCTCATCCGCATCGACGCCGCCGTTGCCGTCAACATCCAACTGCTGAAACAACCCACTCGTCATCTTGGGGTAAGCAGCACTCATCTCCTCGACCGAATAGGTGCCGTTGCCGTCAGTATCGGAAACCACGGTTTGCGCCTGAACGCCAAAGGCAAAAAGCCCGGTAACAAGGGCGGGGCCAAAGGCCAAGACAAGTTTGTTCATCACACTCTCCACTAAGGCACAGCCCCCGCGGCGCGGTTGCATATGTGCCCTTGGCTAATCTGGCGATTTCACACCGGTTTTTCAAGAGGATACCTTTAGGGGGAAGTTTGGCCGATATTTCCCCCCTGCCCCCCCCCCGTGCCACCCCGTGCGGCACCAACACAGGGCGGGCACGAAAAGCGGCGGGAACAGAAAAAAGGGCGGGTTTCCCCGCCCCATCAAGTTTCGCCGTTCAGGCTCATAGTTTCTACCGCTCGGTTTTTTTGCCTGCGGCCTGAACGTCGTCTAGGGCGAGCGCACCCGCCCCGGATGCCTGCCCTCGGGGTCGTGGTCCCGAGGGCGGGAATGTCTTAGCTACACCCGCTGGTTCCGCCGCAGGTGTTGCATTTCATGCAGGTGCCGTTGCGCACCAATGTGTAATTGCCGCATTCGCCGCAAGGGTCGCCCTCATAGCCCTGCATCTTGGCCTTGGTGCGGGCATCCATACTGACCACCCCAGAGGCAAGCGCGGTTGATCCGCCGGCACTTGCGTATTGCTGGGTTTCGGGCACCAAAGTGTTAAGCGCCGTCACCGGATCGCCCGAGGCCAGGGCCGTAGCCCCCATACCGCCTTGCAAAACCACCAGATCCTGCGGCAAGCGTTTGCGCAGATAGCCGGTCGAAGACACATGTTTGAGCATCTCAAGCGACTTCGACGCCGCCGTTTCGGTCACCGCCGAGATATTGAGCTTGCCCTCTTCCGTGCCGCCGCCAAGATCATCAAAGCTTGCCCCTTCGGGTTTGACATGGGCAAGGTCGGACCGGTCAAGATAGCTGACCGCCAGTTCGCGGAAGATATAGTCAAGGATAGAGGTGGCATTCTTGATCGCCTCATTGCCCTGCACCATCCCGGCGGGTTCGAACTTGGTGAAGGTGAAGGCGTCAACGAATTCCTCAAGCGGCACGCCATATTGCAAGCCAACCGACACAGCGATGGCGAAATTGTTCATCATCGCCCGGAAGCCCGCACCTTCCTTATGCATATCGATGAAAATCTCGCCCAGATTGCCATCCTTGTATTCGCCGGTGCGCAGATAGACCTTATGGCCGCCGACGATGGCCTTCTGGGTATAGCCCTTGCGCCGTTCCGGCAGCTTTTCGCGGTGCGATTTGACGATTTCGCGCACGATGATCTTCTCGACGATCTTTTCGGCCAGCACGGCGGCCTTTTCCTGCGCCGACCCGTTAAGCATGACCTCTTCCGCCTCTTCGTCATCCTCGATCAACGCAGACGCCAGCGGCTGGCTGAGTTTGGAGCCGTCACGGTAAAGCGCATTCGCCTTGATCCCCAGCGACCAGCTCAGCTCATAGGCGGCAAGCGTATCCTCGATGCCGGCGTTGTTTGGCATGTTGATGGTCTTGGAAATCGCGCCAGAGATAAAGCTTTGCGCCGCGGCCATCATGGTGATGTGGCTTTTGACGCTCAAGAACCTTTTGCCGGTCTTGCCGCATGCATTGGCGCAATCGAAGATCGCATAATGCTCGGCCTTCAGATGCGGCGCACCTTCCAGCGTCATGGTGCCGCAGACATGGTCATTGGCGGCATCAATCTGCGCGCGGGTAAAGCCAAGATGGCGCAGGATGTCAAAGGTCGGGTCATTCAGCTTTTCGGTCGGAATGCCCAATGTGCCGGTGCAGAATTCTGCGCCCAGGGTCCATTGGTTGAAGACAAAGCGAATGTCGAATGCCGTGGGCAAAGCCGCTTCGACTTTTTCAAGCTCTCGCGGGCCAAAACCGTGGCCGACAAGGGCCGTGGTATTGATGCCGGGGCAATTGCCAAGGCTGGCATGTCCCACCGCATGCGCGACAATTTCCTCGATCTGCGCAGAGCCATAGCCAAGAGAGTCAAGCGCTGCGGGAACCGAGCGGTTGATAATCTTGAAATAGCCGCCACCTGCCAGTTTCTTGAACTTGACCAAGGCAAAGTCAGGCTCAATCCCCGTGGTGTCGCAATCCATCACCAAACCGATGGTGCCGGTGGGGGCAATCACCGTGGTCTGGGCATTGCGGTAGCCGTGCTTTTCGCCCAGCTCCAAAGCTTCGTCCCAGGCAGATTTCGCAAGCTTGACAAGGCCTTGGTCCGGGCAGTTCACCTGATCAAGCGGCACCGGCTTGACCGCCAGTTCCTCATATCCATCCGACTTGCCGTAAGCGGCATTGCGGTGGTTGCGGATCACCCGCAGCATGTGCTTGGCATTCTTGGCGTAGGACGGAAACGCCCCCAACTCGCCCGCCATCTCGGCGGATGTCGCGTAAGACACGCCGGTCATCAGGGCGGTCAGCGCCCCGCAAAGCGCGCGGCCTTTGTCGCTGTCATAGCCAAGGCCCATGGTCATCAGCAGACCGCCGATATTGGCATAGCCAAGACCAAGGGTGCGGAAATCGTAAGAGCCTTGCGCAATTTCCTTTGACGGGAACTGCGCCATCAGCACCGAAATTTCCAGCGTCACGGTCCAAAGACGGGTGGCATGCACATAAGCTTCGGCGTCGAAACTGTTGTTTTTGTGGAAGGTCAGCAGGTTCATTGACGCAAGGTTACAGGCCGTGTCGTCCAGAAACATATATTCCGAACAGGGGTTCGATCCGCGAATGGCGCCATCTTCCGGGCAGGTATGCCAGGCATTGACCGTATCATGAAACTGGATGCCCGGATCGGCACAGGCCCAAGCAGCATGGCCGACCTGCGCCCAAAGATCGCGCGCTTTCACGGTTTTGGCGACCTTGCCGTCGGTGCGGCGGATCAGCTCCCAATCGGCGTCATCCTTGACGGCTTTGAGGAACGCGTCAGTGACACGCACTGAATTGTTGGAGTTTTGGCCCGATACCGAAGAATAGGCTTCCGAATCCCAGTCGGTGTCATAGGTCGGAAATTCAATCGATGAATATCCCTGCTTGGCGTAGTCCAGCACCCGCTTCACATAGGTTTCCGGGATCGCTACTTTCTTGGCCGATTTGATCGCTGCCTTCAGCGCCTCGTTCTTGGCCGGGTCAACCGCATCTTCGCTTGACCCATCCCAAAGCCGGATCGCGGTGAAGATCTCATTCAACTGGCGTTCGTGCATCTTCGAACCGGCCACCAGCGAGGCGACTTTTTGTTCCTCGATGACCTTCCAGTTGATGAATTGTTCGATATCGGGGTGATCCATATCGCAGATCACCATCTTGGCCGCGCGCCGTGTGGTGCCGCCCGATTTGATCGCGCCTGCCGCGCGGTCACCGATTTTCAAAAAGCCCATCAGGCCCGAGGATTTGCCGCCGCCCGACAGGCTTTCGCCCTCGCCGCGCAAGGACGAGAAATTGGTGCCGGTGCCAGAGCCATATTTGAACAAACGCGCCTCGCGCACCCACAGATCCATGATGCCACCGTCCGACACCAGATCATCCTTCACCGATTGAATGAAGCAAGCATGGGGTTGGGGATGCTCATAAGCGCTTTCTGATTTGGTCAGGACGCCGGTCTTGTGATCAACGTAGTAATGGCCCTGCGCCGGCCCGTCGACGCCGTAGGCCCAATGCAACCCGGTGTTGAACCATTGCGGCGAATTGGGTGCGGCCATCTGTTCGGCCAGCATAAAGCGCATCTCGTCGTAATAGGCCTGTGCGTCGGCCTCGGTGGTGAAATGGCCGCCCTTCCAGCCCCAATAGGCCCAAGCGCCTGCAAGCCGGTCAAAGACCTGCTTGGCCGAGGTTTCGCCAACCAGACGCTCTTCCACCGGAAGTTTGGCAAGGGCGGCGTCATCGGGGACCGAGCGCCACAAAAATTCCGGCACATTCTTTTCGCGCACTTTCTTCAGCCGTGCGGCAATGCCCGCTTTGCGGAAGTATTTTTGTGCAAGCACGTCAGAGGCAACCTGGCTCCAGCTGTCTGGCACTTCCACGCTGTCATTGCGAAACACGATCGTGCCATCGGGGTTCCGAATCTCTGACACCGTTTTGGTGAAAGCAATTGCCGCATAGGCGTCTTTACCCGCCTTGGTGAATTTCCGCTCAATTTTCATAACTGCCCCGCCTCGTTCTTTTTGCTTCAAACGGCAGCTCCTCTTAGGAAGCCTTAAGCCGCAGAGTGTTGTCGATCAATTGAACCGGCTATCGCAGACAACGCATCGACGGCCGGTCCTGCCGCCCATCTAAACCTGCTGTCTCAGCAACCCGTCCCCGTCAACCGCGCCCCACTATATGTGGTGTAACCTCAGTCAACTTGCACAAACTGACGTGTATTTAGGGGGTGGGTCAACAGTTTTCTTTCTTTGATTTCCCGAAATTCCGGTTGACCTCCGGGCGGCTTTGGGGACGGGCTTTGCCTCCGGTGATTCACCCACAGCCACCGATCCGCAGCGGGTTACAAAATTATCATTTCATTGGGCAGATTTGACCGAACCAGTTCAGCCTTTGCATCAAAATAATCCACAGGCCCCCGGCCGCCACAGGCCCCGCATCCCGGGCCACTTCGGGTATGACAAAAAAATGACACCTGCCGCGATGCCCGGCGCAAGGGCGCATAAAACGACGGCCGCGCCGGCGTCGCCTGTGGATTGGGTCACCTGGGGATTGGTTTGAAAATCTCCAGTATTTCCAAAAGGGCCGGGATTTTAAAAATGGTCGGGGATTTCAAAAATGGCCGGGGATTTCAAAAATGGCCGGGGATTTCAAAAATGGTCGGGGATTTGAAAATGGTCGGGGCGAGAAGATTCGAACTTCCGACCTACGGTACCCAAAACCGTCGCGCTACCAGGCTGCGCTACGCCCCGACGCGCTGTCTCTAGCCGCTGTTGAAACAGAAGGAAAGGGGGCAATCAAATCACTGTGCATCACAGGGCCATTTTGCGGCTTTTTCGTCGATCGCCGGATGGCGCAGAACCGCGCCCTCCTCCAGCCCCAGACCCGCCGCAAGGCCGCCGTTGATCTCCAGCACGAATTGGGCCTCGCCCCCCCCATCAATGGGCGTTTCGTCCTTTGGCACCGCCATCGGGTGGATATGCGTCACCACCCCTTCGGCGCTGATAAAGATGATATCGAGGGGAATCAGCGTATTTCGCATCCAGAAAGACAACTTTTGCGGGCGGTCATATACGAACAACATGCCCGCGCTGGCTCTCATCGAGTCGCGAAACATCAAGCCTTGGGCGCGCTCCGCAGAATCATCGGCGATCTCGACAGAAAAGCGCGCGCCGCCCTCTTGCCAGCGCAACTCCGCCACCCCG
>JBATTI010000505.1:0-2299 GCA_049670445.1 Albidovulum sp.
CCTTTGCGGCCCGAGGCGCGGGAGGCGATGCTTGCGGCCTTCGATCTGGCGGGCAATCCATCGAGTGTGCATGCCGAGGGGCGGGCGGCCAAGATGCTGATCGAGCGCGCGCGGGAGGATGTCGCCGAGGCGGTCGGGTGCCGGGCGGCGGAGGTGATCTTTACCTCGGGTGCGACCGAGGCGGCGGGGGTTTTGGCGGGTTTTGACCGGGTTGAGGTTGCGCCAGATGCGCATGATTGCCTGATTGCGCATGGGCGCGACGGCGGTGGACCCGCGGTTATTGCGCAGGGGCTGGCCAATAGTGAGACCGGGGTTATCGCGGAAATTGCGTTGCAACGCGGTGGCTTGGTTTTACTTGATGCGGTGCAAGCCTTGGGGCGCATACCTTTTGCTTTTGGCTGGTCGGGTGCGGATTTTGCGATTCTATCGGCCCATAAGCTGGGCGGGCCGAAAGGGGTTGGTGCGCTGATCGTCAGGGGCGGGGTGGATATTGCCAGCTTGCGTCTGGGGGGCGGCCAGGAAATGGGGCGGCGGTCAGGGACCGAAAATCTGGCCGGAATTGCGGGGTTTGCGGCGGCTGTGAAGGCGGCGGTAAGTGATCTTGAGGCGGGGGTCTGGGACCGGGTGCGGGCCTTGCGCGACGGGTTGGAGGCACGAATACTGGCGGGCGCGCCCGATGTGGTGATTGCCGGTGCGGATCTTGCGCGCCTGCCCAATACATCTTGCCTTGTCTCTTCGGGCTGGAAGGGCGAGACGCAGGTGATGCAGATGGATCTGGCGGGATTTGCGGTTTCGGCAGGATCGGCTTGTTCCTCGGGCAAGGTTCGGGCAAGTCGGGTTTTGACATCCATGGGATTTGATGCGGCTGCGGCGGGCTCGGCCATACGTGTGTCTTTGGGGGGCACGACGACAAAGGATGAGGTGATGCGTTTTGCCGATAGCTGGCTGCTGCATCACCAGAGATTTCGGGCGAGGGCTGCATGAAAGCGGGCGCGCAAGGTTTGGAAAAGGAAGATAAAATGGCACTCGGTGAGGATCATGGCGTGGCTTTGGATGTGCGCGAAGGCGTTGATCGGGAGACGGTCGAGACGGTCCAGAATATGGGCGCCTATAAATACGGCTGGAACACCGATATCGAGATGGAATATGCGCCCTTGGGCGTGAATGAAGATATCGTCCGGCTGATCTCGGCCAAGAATGACGAGCCGGAATGGATGACGGAATGGCGGCTTGCCGCCTTCGCCCGCTGGAAAGGCATGCAAGAGCCGCGTTGGGCAATGCTCAACTACCCCGAGATCGATTACCAGTCGCAGTATTACTATGCGCGGCCAAAGAGCATGGACGAGAAGCCGAAGTCCTTGGATGATGTCGATCCCAAGCTTTTGGCGACTTACGAAAAGCTGGGCATCCCTTTGAAAGAGCAGATGATTCTTGCAGGCGTCGAGGGGGCGGAGGATCTTCCCGCCGAGGGCCGCAAGGTGGCGGTGGATGCGGTTTTCGATTCCGTTTCTTTGGGGACCACTTTCAAGGATGAACTGGCCAAGGCCGGGGTCATCTTTTGTTCGATCTCGGAGGCGATCCGCGAACATCCCGAGCTGGTGCGGAAATATCTGGGTTCGGTTGTGCCGCAATCCGACAATTTCTTTGCGACGCTGAATTCGGCGGTCTTTTCGGACGGGTCCTTCGTTTATATCCCGCCAAATACCAAATGCCCGATGGAGCTTTCGACCTATTTTCGTATCAATGCCGAAAACACCGGGCAGTTTGAACGCACATTGATCATCGCCGACAAGGGCAGCTATGTCAGCTATCTTGAGGGCTGCACGGCACCCAAGCGCGATGTGGCGCAGTTGCATGCGGCGGTGGTGGAGCTGGTCATTCTGGAGGATGCCGAGGTCAAATATTCCACTGTGCAGAACTGGTTCCCGGGGGACGAGGAAGGCAAGGGTGGCATCTACAACTTTGTGACCAAGCGTGCGGATTGCCGGGGCGACCGGGCCAAAGTGATGTGGACGCAGGTGGAAACCGGATCGGCGATCACCTGGAAATATCCGTCCTGCATTCTGCGCGGTGATGACAGTTCGGGTGAATTCTATTCGATCGCCATCGCCAATAACATGCAGCAGGCCGATACCGGCACCAAGATGATCCACCTTGGCAAGAACAGCCGGTCGCGGATCGTCTCAAAGGGGATTTCGGCGGGCAAGGCGCAAAACACCTATCGCGGTCTGGTGTCGATGCATCCCAGGGCCAAGAACAGCCGCAACTATACCCAATGCGACAGCCTGCTGATCGGCGA
>JBATTI010000506.1:0-2026 GCA_049670445.1 Albidovulum sp.
CGAGAACACAGGCGGGATGGGTCACGCAGATCGCCAGGATCATCGCTTCGCGCAGGTGATCCTCGGCCTGCGGACCGCTTGCACTGGCCAGAAGCGAGCCGCGCGTGGCAGGCATCGGCGTGACCGGGCCGAAGGGGCGCCAAGCACCCGGGGAGCCACGCGAGAAACCTTTTGGCGCGTGCGGCACAAAATCGCGCCCCGGGCGTTTGTTGGCAGGGGGGGTGAACAGACTTTGGCGCAGGCGCTTTATCTCATCGCCGTAATGGGCGCGAATGGATGGGTCGGTGATGCGGCGGATGGTGCTGCGCAGGGTCTTGTCGAGGGCCGCTTTACGTTCGGGGCTGTCGAGGACCATGCCTTCGGTCTCGCGCCGCCACAAAAGATTGACCATCGGTTCGGCGCTTTCAAGTGCTGCGCGCATCGCCCCTGCCCCGCGGGTCTGGATCAGATCATCGGGATCAAGGCCTTCGGGCAAAATCACGAAGCGCAGGCCCTGCCCCGCCTCCAGCAACGGCAGCGCCAGATCGACCAGCCTGAGGGCCGCGCGAACACCCGCCGTATCGCCATCCAGCATCACCAGCGGTTCGGGGTGAATGCGCCACAAGAGGCGCAGCTGATCTTCGGTGATCGCGGTGCCCAAGGGGGCGACAGCGCCTTCAAAGCCCGCCTCGACCAGGGCAATCACATCCATATAGCCTTCGGCCACGATCAGCGGCTGCGCCTTGGCGCAGGCTTCGCGGGCGGGGCCATGGTTGTACAGGCTGCGGCCCTTGTCGAACAAGGGCGTCTCTGGACTGTTCAGGTATTTGGCCCGGGCGGCCGGGTCCATTGACCGCCCGCCAAGACCGATGCAGCGCCCGCGCGCATCGCGGATCGGATAGATAATGCGCCCCCGGAACCGATCATAGGGCTGGCCGCCATCATCGGGGCGCGCGCATAGGCCCGCCTCGACGATCAGATCAGCACTGATACCTTTGGAGGTCAGCGCCGAAAACAGGCCCTGGCGCTGATCGGGAGCAAAGCCGATGTGGAACCGGTCTTGGGTCTTTTGCCCCAGCTTGCGGGTTTCAAGATAGTCGCGCGCCGCCGACCCGGCTGCGGTTTTCAACTGCAGCCTGAAATGGGCCACCGCCACCTCCATCACCTCGGCCAATTGGCTGCGGTGATCGGCGATCTGGGCTTGCTTGGGGTCGCGGGCTGGCATCGGCAGACCAGCTTCGCGGGCCAAAACCTCTACCGCCTCCATGAAGCCAAGGTTTTCGGTTTCGCGCAAGAAGGTGACGGCATCGCCTTTTTGGTGGCAGCCAAAACAGTAGAAAAAACCTTTTTGGTCATCGACATGAAAGCTTGCCGACTTTTCCTGATGGAAGGGGCAAGGCGCCCAATAATCACCCTTGGCCTGATTGGACTTGCGCATATCCCATGTGACTTTGCGCCCCACAACCTTGCTTAGGGGGACGCGATTGCGAATGTCTTCAAGGAATCCGGGCGGCAGGCTCATGCCACCAATATCGGCGCTTCGGATCGCCACGGCAAGGGCCGAGACGGCATGCAGATCACCCGCCCGACTGATCTTGCGACGCGCCGCGAATTGGGCCGGTCTAGGCCGGGGCTAAAAACCGCGATTGGGGCGGGGGCAGGCTTGCTCAGGGCGCGGACTTTGCGAACAGCCGCTTCAGATTTGGGCTCAGCGACCAAAGAATGAACACCAGCGCCAGCCCCAAAATCGTCGCACTACGCGGACGGGTAAGGCCCACCGTCCAGTCGTGGTGAGAATTGGCCATTGATGTCAGGAAGTAGCGCTCTGCCAGCGGCCCCAAGATGACACCCAGCACCAAGGGCGCTGTCGGGAAGCTGATCCTTTTCATCCCCCAGCCCAAAAGACCAAAGCCCAGGCAGACATAGACATCGAAAATATTATTGCGCACCCCAAAGGCACCGACGACGCTTAGCACCATTATGAATGCAGCCAGGATCGCAGGTGGCATCCGCATCAGGGTGGAAAACATCTGCGCCACACCGATAC
>JBATTI010000507.1:0-1753 GCA_049670445.1 Albidovulum sp.
AGGCCGGCAGCTTGACATTCATGGCCGGCGGGTCGCCCGAAGCCTTCGCCCGCGCCCGGCCGTTCTTTGAGGTCATGGGAAAAGCCGCGGTCCATTGCGGGGCGGCGGGGGCCGGACAGGCCGCCAAGATCTGCAACAACATGATCCTTGGCGCCACGATGATCGCCACCTGCGAGGCTTTTGCGCTGGCCGATAAGCTTGGGCTTGACCGCCAGAAGATGTTTGATGTGGTGTCAACCTCCTCGGGTCAAAGCTGGTCGATGAACAGCTATTGCCCCGCCCCCGGCATCGGCCCCACCTCGCCTGCCGACAATGGCTACAGGCCCGGTTTCGCATCCGAGCTGATGCTCAAAGACCTGCGCTTGTCGCAACAGGCCGCCAAAGACGCCGATGCCGATACGCCGATGGGCGCATTGGCCGCCGCAATCTACGCGACATTCGTCGAAGAGGAAGATGGCCTCGGATCCGATTTTTCGGCGATGCTGCCCCGCTTTGAAAAACGCGGGCATCGCTAAGCGGCAAGGGGTTGATCCAGATCAGCGCGCCGCTGTGCCACGTCGCCCATACTCCATCGGTACCCGCCTGAAAGGTACCAACCATCGGAGGTTTTCAATGTTCAAGACCAATGTGGGCGGCATTGACCGCGCCATCCGGATCATCCTCGGCCTGTCGCTGATCGCCGCAGGCGTCATCTGGCCCGATCTTGGCTACCGCTGGGCCCTGATCGCAATCGGTGCCGTCGCTATTGGCACCGGGTTTCTGTCGACCTGCCCGCTTTATACGCTGATCGGCGTCAATACCTGCCCCGCGAAACGGCCTTCTTCTTAAGACAGGATTGCCTCATGAGGCTGAATTGACCGCCCCCCTAGGTCGCGTGGCAACGCCGCCTTCGGGGGGCTCGATGCCCCGCAAGGCGGCACTACCCCCAAAGCCAAGTGCTACTCCGCTGCGACGCGGCGCGGTTTAAGCATATTGGCCAGATAATGCCCGGTATGGCTGCCCTTGGCCTTGGCCACATCCTCGGGCGTACCGGTCGCCACGATCTCTCCGCCGCCATCACCGCCTTCTGGGCCGATGTCGATGATCCAGTCGGCGGTTTTGATGACATCAAGGTTATGCTCGATCACCACAACTGAATTGCCCTGCTCAACCAGTTCATGCAGCACTTCAAGCAGCTTTTTGACATCTTCGAAATGCAGCCCCGTGGTTGGCTCATCCAGAATATACAAGGTGCGCCCGGTTGACCGGCGCGAAAGCTCTTTCGACAGCTTCACCCTTTGCGCCTCGCCACCCGAAAGCGTCGTGGCCTGCTGACCGACCTTGATATAGCCAAGCCCCACCCGCATCAGCGCATCCATCTTTTCGCGGATCGCGGGCACGGCGTTAAAGAACCCCTGCGCATCCTCAACCGTCATATCCAGCACATCGGCGATGCTCTTGCCCTTGAACAGAACCTCCAACGTCTCGCGGTTATAACGTTTGCCTTTGCAGGTTTCGCAGGTCACATAGACATCGGGCAAAAAGTGCATCTCGATCTTGATAACGCCGTCGCCCTGACAGGCCTCACAGCGGCCGCCCTTGACGTTGAAGGAAAACCGCCCCGGCTTATAGCCGCGCGCCTTGGCTTCGGGCAGGCCCGCGAACCAGTCGCGAATGGGGGTGAAGGCGCCGGTATAGGTCGCGGGGTTTGACCGCGGCGTGCGCCCGATCGGGCGCTGGTCGATGTCGATCACCTTATCCAGATGCTCAAGCC
>JBATTI010000508.1:0-6063 GCA_049670445.1 Albidovulum sp.
AGGGCTGACCGCCCACGTTGAAAATCGCAAGGTTCACGATGTCGTTCAATTCAGGAACGACGTTGATCTTGCCCTTCAGCTCATCCGGGACGCGCAAGAAGATATCCGACGTATTCACGTCACCGCCGTAAACTGAGGTATTGACCGCAACGCCGGTGGTTCCCCACTGCCACGGTATAGTGTGCTTGCGGCCCTGATCCCACGGCACATCCATCCATTCGGGTGCGATATTGGCGTGATTGGGAATCTTGGACTGATCAAGCTCGGCGATCAGGCCTTTTTCGACATAGATCTGCACATATTGGTGGGTCGGCACCACAAGGTCAAAGCCCGCACCGCCTGCCTCGATCTTGGCAAGGGCGGCATCGTTGCTGTCGTAATCGGTGACGGTCACCTTGATGCCGGTTTCGGCTTCGAACTTGGTCAACAGTTCGGGGCTGGTGTAGTTGCCCCAGTTGAACAGGTTCAAGACCCCTTCGGCAGAGGCCAGCGAAGTGCTTGCCAGCAAGATTGCGGTGGCTGTGATCAGTTTGTTCATGTTTGGCTCCTTGTTGGGTGGAAAGATGCGCGGGTTCAGTCCCGCTTTCGGGTTAATAAGAAGAAGGCGGTCAATAGCAGCACTGTCAAGACCAGAAGGGCGGTTGAAATCGCATTGACCTCGGGCGAGATAGAGCGTCGCAGCTGGCCCAGCATATAGGTCGGCAAGGTATCCTGGCCGCCTGACTTCACGAATTCTGTGATGACCACATCGTCAAGAGAGATGACAAAGGCCAACATCGCACCCGCGATGATGCCGGGGACAAGAAGGGGCAATGTTACCCGCCGGAAGGTCTGCCAGCGGCTGGCGTAAAGATCGGCGGCGGCGGTTTCCAGTGACAGATCCATCCCTTCCAGCCGCGCCCGGATCGGCAGATAGGCGAAGGGGACGCAAAAGGCCGAATGGGCAATGATCAGATAGGCAAGCCCGGTATAGCCGGTGGCAACCTTGATCGAGGCGAAGAAAATCAGCAATGCAACTGCGGTAACAATTTCGGGCACCATCAGCGGCTGGTTGATCATCACATAAATCACCGTCTGGCCGCGAAATGCCGCGCGCCTTGTGGTGCCAAGGGCGGCCATCGTCGCCACAGTGGTGGCAATCGCCGAAGCCGAAATCGCGATCAGCAACGACCGCCCCGTCGCCGCCTTGACCGCATCATTGCCCCAAGCAATGCCGTACCATTTCAAAGAAAACCCACCCCAGACCGCAACCGACTTTTCGGCATTGAAGGAATAGGTGACCAAAGTGAATATCGGCAGATAAAGGATCACGAAGACCAGAATGGCGGTCAATGCGAACCCCGGCAAGCGGGTGGCTGAAAACGCTTTAGTGGCCATGGTGCACCTCGCGGTTTGCGGCGCGCACATAAAACAGCAAAGCAACCGTCACGATAACCAGCAGCGTCATGGAAATCGCGGCCCCCAACGGCCAGTTTCGACCCTGCCCGAATTGCAATTCGATGAAATTGCCGATCATCATATTCTTGCCGCCGCCAAGAACCCGCGGCGTTACATAAGCGCCAAGTGACGGTACGAAGACCAGAATTGATCCCGCCACGATCCCTGGTTTGACAATCGGCAAGATCACCTTGCGCAAGATCATCCAGCGGCTTGCGTAAAGGTCGTAGCCTGCCTCCAGCAGCCGCATGTCAAAGCGGTCAATAGCCGCGAAAAGCGGCAGCACCATCAAGGGCAGATAGACATAGGTCATGCCGATCAGCACCGCAGTATCGGTATAGATGATATGCAAAGGCGTGCTGATCACCCCAAGCCAGATCAAGACTGAATTCAACACGCCCTCATTGCGGATCATTTCATTGATCGCGACGGTGCGGATCAAAAGGTTGGTCCAGAACGGGATGGTGATCAAGAACAGCCACAAGGCCCGGGCCTTGGGCGGTCTGGTGGCGATGAACCAGGCGGTTGGAAAGCCCACGGCGAAGGTGATGATCGTGGTCATCAGCGAAAGCTTCACCGACCGCCAGAAGATTGTCAGATGGGCATCGGCCAGATTCATGGTGCCATCGAAGATATCGCGCGAGAACAAGATGCCGATCCAGCCGTCGAGCGAGAATTCACCAACGACATTGCCGTATTTTCCCGGGGTCAGGAACGAATAGACCAACACAATCAGCAACGGCCCGGCCGCCGCGAAGCCCAGCAAAACCAATGCGGGTGCCGATAATGTCCAGGCATTGCGGGCATTGGCTCTGGCGGCTTGATCTTCTGCGCTTTGCATCGGCCTCAATCCTCCAGTAACTGGATAGAGCCGGGCGTAAAGACCAGCCCGACCGAATTGCCCTGTTGGGGCCCGGCAGAGCCTTCGGCATCGGTCTGAACCCGCGCGACAACCTCGGTTCCATCGCCAAGTTTCAAATTCACATGGCTATCCGTGCCAAAATAGACCGAGCTGCCGACAACCGCCTGAACCGCCCCTTCTGTGCTGGCATCGACGATGCGCAGATGTTCGGGCCGTATCGCCAGCGTGGCTTCGGCCCGGGCATCGGTTTGCCCAAGCACGATCTGCGCCCCCCCCGGCAAAACCGCCTTGCCATTGTCCAGACGCGCCTTGATGAAATTCGTCTCGCCAATGAAATCGGCGACAAAGCGGTTGACGGGATGTGTGTAAATCGCGCGCGGGGATCCGATCTGATTGATCTTTCCCGCACTCATCACCGCGATCTGATCCGACATGGTCAGGGCTTCTTCCTGATCATGGGTGACAAAGATGAAGGTGATACCGGTTTCGGTTTGCAGCCGCTTCAGCTCTACCTGCATTTCCTTGCGCAGCTTTAGGTCAAGGGCCGACAGCGGCTCGTCCAGCAACAGCACCTTGGGTTGCGGTGCCAGCGCACGGGCCAGTGCCACGCGCTGTTGCTGGCCGCCCGAAAGCTGGCTGGTCTTGCGCCCGGCCATCGCTTCCAGCTGCACCAGTGCCAGCATCTTTTCGGTCGTCGTCGAAACCTCAGCGCGGGCGCGGCCCAGCATTTCAAGGCCAAAGCCGATATTTTGTGCCACGGTCAGATGTGGAAACAGCGCATAGCTTTGAAATACCGTGTTTACGGGGCGCTTGTTGGGGGGCAGGGCAGTGATGTCTTCGCCTTCCAGCATGATCGCGCCGTCCGTCGGGGTTTCAAACCCCGCGATCAACCTCAGCAACGTTGTTTTTCCGCAACCGGATGGGCCCAGCAGCGTGAAAAACTCGCCGCGCCCGATTTTCACGGAAACCTGATCAAGTGCCTTTACGGCGGTGCTGCCCTGGCCAAAATGTTTTGACACGGCGCGCGCTTCTACAGCGGTCTCACTCAATATTAGTCCCCCCAACTCACCCCGGACATTTTGATCATATTTGAAGTAATTAGGTCATAACACAACAAAAACTTTCCCTAAGATACCACTTTGTGAAGGCGCGCGGCCCATGGTGCCGCTGCTTCCAACTCTGCTGAAAGGGCGATCAGTTCTGCATCCGCGCCATAACGTGCTGCCAGATGTATGCCGATCGGTAGCCCATCGGTGGATTGATGCAACGGCAGCGACGCCGCCGGTTGGCCCGATGCGTTGAAGGCCGCACAAAACGGCGAATAGTCAAAGATCATGCCGCGCCCCATGCGGTAGTTCACGTAATCATCGGTGGTATGGGAAAACCGCCCGATTGTGGCGGGCGGTTCGGCCAGGGTTGCGGTCAGCAATATGTCCCAGTTGCAAAAGAACGCAGCCATCTCGCGGCCATAGCTGTGGATCTTGCCGACAGCTTCCAGATAATCGGCCCCCGACAGGGTCTTGGCATAGTCCATCGCGGCCAGGGTAAGGCCCTCAACCTCATCCTTGGCAAGCGGGCGGCCACGCGCAGCCACGGTCTTTTGCACGCCAAGTGCGGTGCCGCAGGCCACGATCCGCGTCCAGGCCCGCATCATGCCCCTGGTGTCGGCCGCTTGCGGGCGTGCGGGTTCAACATGATGGCCCAGCCCCTCCAGCAGTTGGGCCGCAGCCTGCACGCCGGCGCGGCAATCGGGATGGATCGCATCGCCGGTCAGCGTCGTTTCGCAAAGCGCGATCCTGAGCCGCCGGGGCGGGCGCTTGATTGCGTCAATATGGCTTTGGCCAAGCGCGGGCGCCACATAGGGCGCGCCAAGGTCGGGGCCCGCGCAGGCATCCAAAAAGGCAGCCGTATCGCGAACCGAGCGGGTCAAAAAGCCGTCAATCGCCATCCCCGCCCAGCCTTCGCCCACATAGGGCCCGTCAGGCAGGCGGGCGCGCGTCGGTTTGAGCCCGTAAAGCCCGCAGTTCGAGGCCGGGATACGCACCGACCCACCGCCGTCGGACCCGTGTGCCGCAGGCACGATCCCGGCCGCAACCGCCGCACCGGCCCCGCCCGATGATCCGCCGGGCGTGTGATCAAGGTTCCAAGGGTTGCGGGTCGGCGCGCCGTAGACCGCCGCTTCCGTTGCCGCGCCAATGCCGCCTTCGGGTGATGTCGTGCGCCCAAAGGTCAGGGCACCGGTTGCGCGGATCCGCTCAAAAATCGCGCTGTCGCGGGCATAGACGGTATTGGCCAAAAGCCGCGATCCGTTATGCGAAGGGTATTGAACCGCCTCGCATCCCAGATCCTTGATCAAGAAAGGCACGCCGTGAAACGGCCCCTTGGGCAGGCCCGCCGCAATCGCCGCCCGCGCGGATTCCTCTTGCATCAGGACCACCGCGTTAATCGCACCATTGCGCGCCGCAACCCGATCCAGGGCGTCTTGCAACAGCTCTGCGGGGCTTACCTCGCCTTTCGCCACCAGACGGGCAAGCCCGGTTGCATCATAGGCCTCATAATCATGCATCATCCCCACCTCCGTACCAAGCACAGCCTGATTGCCCTGCGGCTGTCAAGTCAGTGTGAGGGGTGCAGGACGGGCTTGACTTCAGGGCGCAGCACGGGTGAATCGCACCGCAAGAATGCGCGCGATATCCATCCGCGTTGATCGCTCTTGCAAATACGGATTTTTCGTTGTTTGCCTGCGCCACGAAAGTAAGACCCGGGGTCACGGAAGGCGGCACCATATGGAAGTTCAAACCCTGCGGGCAGCAGATGTTCTTGCGCGGCGTCTTTACGCCGCCGGGTGTCGCTATGCGTTCGGGATGCCGGGCGGAGAGGTGCTGACCCTGATCGATGCGCTTGAACAGGCCGGAATTACCTTCGTGCTGGTGCGGCATGAAAACTCTGGCGGGTTCATGGCCGAGGCACTGCACCACCGCACGGGCGCGCCGGGCATCATGGTGGCCACGCTGGGGCCGGGGGCGCTGAACGGAATGAATGTGGTTGCAAACGCCCTGCAAGACCGGGTGCCGCTGATCGTGCTGACCGGTGCTGTCGATGCGGATGAGGCGCAGACCTATACCCATCAGGTGCTTGATCAGGGGCAGGTCTTCCGCCCCATCACCAAAGCCAGCTTTTCGCTGTCCCCCAATGCAGCACAGGTGATCGCAGACAAGGCCATCTCCATCGCGATGGAGGGGCGACCGGGCCCCGTACATATCGACGTTCCGATTTCTGCTGCCGAAGTCATGGTGCCCGCAACTGCGGGCGTGCTGCGCGCAAGGACAAGCCCGGTCGCCCCGGCCAATGGCCCGGATCTTGAAAGCGCGCGCGCGGCTTTGGCCGGCGCTCAGCGACCGGTGATGGTGGTCGGGCTTGACGCCATGGTCGAAGGGGCAGGGGCCGCCGTTACCGAATTTGCAACCCGCTATGGGATTCCGGTCATCACCACCTACAAGGCCAAGGGGCTTTTGGACGAGGATCACCCGCTGGCGCTGGGCGGTGCCGGGCTGTCGCCATTGGCCGACACGCATCTGTTGCCACTGGTCAGGGCCGCTGATCTGATATTATGCGTTGGCTATGACCCGATCGAGATGCGCCCCGGCTGGCGCGCAGTCTGGGATCCGGCACGTGTCACCGTGATCGACATAACCGCGCAGCCCAACCACCACTACATGCATCACGCAACCTTGGCTTTCGTGGCCGATTGTGCCGCAAGTCTG
>JBATTI010000509.1:0-2997 GCA_049670445.1 Albidovulum sp.
GTTCTGGTCGGCATTTCCATGGATGTCGTGGGGCGCGATCTGCTGACATATTTCCTGTCAATCGACGCCTGCCGTTTTCGCCGTATGGTGGTGCCGGGCGATGTGCTGGAACTGCATATGACCGTCAAGCGCGGCGGCGGCAAGATCTGGAAGTTCCACGGCGCGGCCAAGGTCGAGGGCCAGCTTGCCTGCGAGGCCGAGATTACCGCTATGATGGATTTGCAGGATTAAATCATGGCCATCCACGCTTCTGCCCAGATCCATGCCACAGCACATGTCGAAGACGGTGCCAAGATCGGTGCCGCTTGCCGCATCGGGCCGTTTTGCCTGATTGGCGCAGATGTGACGCTGCAGGATGGGGTCGAGGTGAAAAGCCACGCGGTCATCACCGGTATGACCGAAATTGGTGAAGGCACGCAGATATTTCCCTTCGTGACATTGGGTGAGGTGCCGCAGGATCTGAAATTCAAGGGCGAGAAGACCAAGCTCGTGATCGGTGCGCGCAATCGTATCCGCGAACATGTGACGATGAACACCGGCACGGATGGCGGCGGCGGGGTGACCCGTATCGGCGATGACGGCTTGTTCATGGCCGGTGCCCATGTGGCGCATGATTGCCAGATCGGCGATCGGGTGATCTTGGTCAATAACGCGGCCCTTGCGGGGCATTGTGTGCTGGAAGATGATGTCATCATCGGGGGGCTTTCCGGCGTGCACCAATTCGTGCGTATCGGGCGCGGTGCGATGATTGGCGCGGTTACCATGGTGGCCGCCGATGTCATCCCCTTTGGACTTGTGCAGGGCCCGCGCGGCCAGCTTGACGGGCTTAACCTTGTCGGCCTTAAACGGCGCGGCGCTGACCGCGCCAGCATTGCCGCCTTGCGCGAACTTTTTGATGCTTTGGGCGAAGGAAATTTCCGCGAATCTGCACGTGCGCAGGCCGGCATCAACGCCGGGAATACCCATGTCCGCGAAGTGCTTGATTTTATCCTTGGCCCCTCTGATCGTTCCTTCCTGACCCCCAGATGACCAAAACCGCGATCATAGCCGGGCAGGGCGCATTGCCTGGCCTTCTGGCGCTTGGGTTGCAAAAGGCCGGGGCCGCGTTCGTCTGGGCCGAGATGGAGGGTTTCGCCTCCGATGTTGCGCAAACCGACCCCATTCGCTTTCGCATCGAAAGACTTGCGCCTTTTCTGGATCATCTGGCCGAACTGGGCGTCACGCAGGTCTGCTTTGCAGGTGCCGTGCGCCGCCCCGCGCTGGATCCCGCCTTGTTCGATCCCAAGACCGCCACGCTTGTGCCGCGCTTGTTGCAAGCCATTCGGGCCGGTGATGATGCAGCACTTCGCGAAGTGATCGCGATTTTCGAAGATTGGGGTTTTGCGGTGATCGGCGCGGATGCGCTGGTGCCCGATCTTGTGCCCGAAGCGGGTGTTTTGACCGGCGATCCAAGCGCGGATGATCGACGCGATGCCGATCGTGCGGCGGCAATCCTTCAGGGCCTCGGCCCGCTTGATCTTGGTCAGGGTGCGGTTGTGGCGCAGGGTCTTTGCCTTGCGATTGAAACCTTGCCGGGCACCGATGCAATGCTGGCTTTCGTGGCTGACCACGCAGCCCATCTGCGCCCCGACCCGAAGGGCGGTCGGGGTGTGTTTTACAAGGCTCCAAAGCAGGGGCAGGATCGGCGTGTCGACCTGCCCGCCCTTGGTCCCGCTACGGTCAGTGCCGCCCATCAAGCCGGTCTTGCGGGCATCGCATGGGAAGCAGGGGGGGTTATGGTGCTGGACCGCCCGGCAATGGTGGCCCTTGCGTCGCGGCTTGGCCTCTTTCTTTGGGCGCGCAGCCCATGAAGCTGTTCGTCATCGCCGGTGAACCCTCGGGCGATGCTTTGGGTGCAGCCCTGATGGCCGGGTTGAAGGCCCTCAATCCCTCGGTCGAATTTCTGGGCGTCGGTGGCCCCTTGATGGAGGCGGCTGGCCTGACCAGCCTTTTCCCGATGGAGGAGCTTTCGGTGATGGGGCTTATCGAGGTGATACCCAAATACCGTCACCTCAAACGTCGTATCGCCGAAACCGCCGGTGCGGCCATAGCGGCGGCCCCCGCCGCCCTGATCACCATCGACAGCCCGGATTTCTGCCTGCGCGTCGCGGCCGCTGCCCGCGCCCGAAACCCGGGTTTGAAAACCATCCACTACGTCGCCCCCACGGTTTGGGCATGGCGCCCCGGTCGTGCCGCGAAGATGGCCCCGATCATCGATCATGTGCTTGCGCTTTTCCCGTTCGAGCCGCCCTATATGCAGGCCGCCGGCATGACCTGCGATTTTGTCGGCCACCCGATTGTCGCCGATAAATGCGCGACGAAGGCCGAGGCGGATGCCTTTCGCGAAACCCATATGATCGGCCCCGATCAGCCATTGTTGTTGTGCCTTCCCGGTTCGCGCAAAGGCGAGGTGGGCAGGCTTTTGCCCCGCTTTGAAAATGCGCTGAACCTGCTGGCGAGGTCAGAGCCGCGCTTGCGCGTGGCCGTGCCCACCCTGCGCGGCGTGGCGCCCCTTGTGCGCCAGCTGGTCGCGAAATGGCGCCATGTGCCTTTGGTGCTGGAGGCGGGCAGTGACAAGCGTGCAGCCTTTGCTGCCGCCAATGTGGCCCTTGCGGCCTCTGGCACCGTTAGTCTGGAGCTTGCAGCCAACCGCTTGCCGATGGTTATTGCCCATGATTTCAACCGCCTGACATGGTGGATGATGAAACGTGCGGCACTGATTGATACGGTGACTTTGGTCAATATCGTCTCTGAAACCCGCGCTGTGCCAGAGTTTCTTGGCCCCGACTGCCGCCCCGCGGCGATTGCGGCCAGCCTTGCGCATCTGCTTGCCGATGGCGCTGCGCGCAAGACCCAGTCAGAGGCGATGGCGCTGACCATGCAGCGTTTGGGGCAGGGCGGCGAGGCCCCCGGTCTGCGCGCCGCGCGCTCGGTCTTAGGGGCGATTTCCGCCTGAGA
>JBATTI010000510.1:0-4021 GCA_049670445.1 Albidovulum sp.
GCATCAAGCCTGCTTGAGCGTTGCACGTTACGCCCCTCGTAAGTATCGAAAATCTCATGCATATCGACCACCGCGCGGGGGTCCGCGATTGGCGAGAAGCCTTTGCCAAACACGGTTCCGAACAGCTCAAAATTGGGCTCGTTCTTCTGGACCTGCAGCTTCATCGGCACCATGCTATGGCCAAAACGGTAGGCCGCGACCGAGAATTCGACGGGGATGAAAGGCACTTTGGGGCGATAAAAATGCCGACCCTCGGCCAGAATGCGCTGCACGACGCCATCACCGCAAATCAGACCCAGAAAATCATGCACGACACACCATTGATAATGCCAGGTAGTGCGGCGGCGGGCCTCTTCATAAAGATGCTTGCCGCTGAACTGGCTGGCCAGATCCGCGCAGTTGCGATTGTGAAAACGGATCATGGCCAGTTGAACCTGGCTGACGATGCGGTTCTCATCATTGCGGAAATCACCGATCAAAGCCGTATCACCGACCCGCGCAAGATCATCCGCGGCCAAGGGATCCGCGCTCAGATCGGCGCCGGTCACCAGTTTCACACCTTTGAACGTGCCCGACGAATGGTAAAGAAACGGCATGGTTTCCGGGCCGGTACCATAGATGCAATCCAGATCCAGCGTGGGCGTGCGGGCATTGGCGATATTGCCTGGGACGTTGATGCTGTCAAAGCTAGAGGTCACATCCAGCGTGATATCATGGTCTACGAATTGGCCAAAAAACACCTGCCCGACCGCAACCGTCTGGGTGCGCGGCCCGTTTGAGCCTGCATCCATTGGCCCGCCGGGTTGCCCAAGCTGTTCAAGCAAGCGCGGATCGGTGAACAGCGGGGCCGCATCGGGAAACAGGCGTCCGAACCGATCGCCGTCGTTATGCTGATGGTCGCGGCTGCAATAGGCATGCAGCCCTCGCAGTTCGCTCATTCCATGGGGAGAAGACATGATGGTTCACTCCTTCAAGCACGGTTGCGGGTAACGCTTGAAGTCTTGCACAGCTTAAGGGTGTGCGGCAGTCAGGAATACCTTACCTAAGGTAAGGCAAGAAAAAACCCCCGACGCTGTGGCGCCGGGGGCAAAATTTGAAGTCGAGTTTGGCGTCAGACGACAAACTGGCCGCCATTGGCCGAGATGGTCGAGCCGGTGATAAAGCCCGCATCATCCGAAGCAAGGAAGGCCACGATCCGCGCCATTTCGGCGGGTGTACCAAGGCGGCCCACCGGAATTTGCGGGATGATCCGCTCGTTCAGCACCTTTTCATCAATCGCCATGACCATTTCCGTGCCGATATAGCCCGGGCATATCGCGTTGACGGTGATGCCGGCGCGGGCGCCTTCCTGGGCCAATGCTTTGGTGATGCCCAGATCGCCCGCTTTTGCGGCCGAATAATTGGCCTGACCGGCCTGGCCCTTTTGTCCGTTGATCGAGGAAATGTTGATCACCCGCCCGAATTTACGGTCGCGCATGCCGGACCAAAGCGGATGGGTCATGTTGAAAACGCCGGAAAGATTGGTGTCGATCACCTCTTTCCACTGCTGCGGGGTCATCTTGTGGAACATCGCATCGCGGGTGATCCCGGCGTTGTTTACCAGAATTTCAACCGGCCCCAGATCGGCCTCGACCTTGGCGATACCGGCGGCGCAAGCCTCATAATCGGCGACCGACCATTTATAGGTCGGGATGCCGGTTTCCTTGGTGAAAGCGGCGGCGGCATCGTCATTGCCGGCGTAATTGGCCGCGACCTTATAGCCAGCTTCCTTCAGGGCGACCGAGATTGCGGCCCCTATGCCACGCGATCCGCCGGTGACCAATGCAACTCTTGCCATGATTCTTCCTCCAAGGTGATGTCTTTGAAACGGTGTTACTCAAATCGGCAAGGAGGCGCAATATTGTTGCGCCTCCAAATTTCGCATTTGCAGAAAAAATCCGCCGATCAGGGGCGCTCAAGGCACATGGCAACACCCATGCCGCCGCCGATGCACAGTGTCGCAAGGCCCTTTTTCGCGCCCGAACGCTTCATCTCGAACAGCAGCGTATTCAGAATGCGGCAACCGCTGGCACCAATCGGGTGGCCAATGGCAATGGCACCACCATTCACATTCACCCGCGCCGGATCCCAGCCCATGTCCTTGTTGACAGCACAAGCCTGTGCGGCAAAGGCCTCATTAGCCTCGATCAGGTCAAGATCGCTGGCTTTCCAACCCGCCTTTTCCAACGCCTTGCGGCTGGCATGGATCGGACCCACACCCATGATCGCAGGGTCAAGACCGGCGGTCGCATAAGAGGCGATGCGCGCCAATGGCGTCAGGCCGCGCTTGGCCGCCTCATCCGCCGACATCAGCAAGACGGCGGCAGCGCCATCGTTCAACCCGCTGGCATTGGCCGCCGTGACCGAGCCTTCCTTGGAAAAGGCCGGGCGCAGCTTGGCCATCGCCTCCATCGTGGCGCCGTGGCGGATATATTCGTCTTGATCGACGGTGATATCGCCCTTGCGGGTCTTGAGGATGAAGGGGATGATTTCATCCGCGAATTTACCTGCCTTTTGCGCGGCTTCGGCCTTGTTCTGGCTGGCCACGGCGAAAACATCCTGCATTTCGCGGCTGATCTGCCACTTATCGGCGACATTTTCGGCGGTGGTGCCCATGTGGTAGCCGTTGAACGCGTCCCACAGCCCGTCCTTGATCATCGAATCGATGAATTTCATGTCGCCCATTTTCTGGCCCGCGCGCAGATGGGCGACATGGGGGCTAAGGCTCATGCTTTCCTGACCGCCTGCCGCGACTATGGCGGCATCGCCAAGCTGGATATGTTGGGCGCCAATCGCCACGGTGCGCAGGCCCGATCCGCAAACCTGATTGATCGACCAGGCCGAGCTTTCTTGCGCAAAGCCCGCATTGATATGTGCCTGCCGCGCCGGGTTTTGGCCTTGTCCGGCGGTCAGCACCTGCCCCAGGATCGTCTCTGACACTTCACTTTTGTCAACACCGGCACGGGCGACGACGGCCTCAAGCACGGCGGCACCCAGATCATGGGCGGGCGTGTTGGCGAAAGAGCCATTGAAACTGCCAACAGCTGTGCGGGCAGCCGAGACGATAACGACATTGGTCATGTGGGTTCCTCTTCCCTTACGCGGGGTCAGTCAGCAGACCTTCCTCGCCGATCAATAATTGCCGCTATGCAGCATGACCAACAAGACGGCAGGGTCAAGCGCTTCGCAAGCCTATCGGCATGATAGAGCGTAAAGGTCGCAGTGTCAGGCCTGTTTGCGCTGTTTGGGCTTTTCCCACGGCGGGGTCACGGTTGGCGCCCCGAAGTAGTAGCCTTGCATGCAATCGACACCCAATTGCGAAAGTGCCGCCGCGTCGCGGGCATTCTCGACGGATTCCGCCACGGTATACATGTCGAAATGTTTGGCGATGGACAGCAAAGCCGCCGTCATACACTGGTTGTCGGGGTTATCGGCGATGCCGCGGATGAATTGCCCGTCGATCTTGATGAAATCAAACAAGAACTGGCGCAGATATATGAAGGATGTCACCCCCGCGCCAAAATCATCCAAGGCAAAGGATATGCCTTTTCGCTGCAGATCCCGCATGAAAGTCATCACGGTGTCGGGCATGATCATCGCCGATTGTTCAGAAATCTCTAAAATCAGGCATTCGGCTGCGGTATCACTGGCTTTCAGGCCGCGCTTCAGCGTTCGCATCCACCGCGGATAAGCGATGGAGCGCGCCGACATGTTGATGGAAAGCCGCAAGGCCGGATCGCGTCTAAGCGATTCCAATCCCATTTCCAGTGCCAGGCAATCAATGATTCGCCCCTCTTCACGGGTTTCCACAGTCTCCATGAATTCGCGCGCAGGAATGATACGCCCTGTACTGTCAAGCACCCGAACAAGCCCCTCGTAAAATGCGGGGCCGTCTGGCATTTGCGTTTGGACAACCGGTTGAAAAGCCAACAGGACATCGCGCTTTTGCAGGGCCTGATTGACCATGGACATGGTGTCATGG